>NZ_JBYIQX010000063.1:0-35944 GCF_057707805.1 Streptomyces sp. bgisy159
GTGGGAGCGGAAGTGAGGTCGGATTCCCAGGCCGTGGTGGAGGTGTTGGAGGTCGCGTCGGCGGCGAGGCGGTCGCGGGCGACGGTGTCGGCGTACAGACTCCAGCGCATCCAGTCCACGTAAGTGGCCACCGTCTGCGTGTAGTTGTAGCCGCTCCAGATGTACTGGTCGTGCCCGGTGCCACGGTGGGTGAGGAATGCCTTGGGTGCGGGCAGCTCGCCGTAGGCCTGGCGCGCGGAGGAGTACTGGCAGATCGGGTCCTGGTCGCCGTGGACGAACAGCACCTTGGCCTTGACCGCGCTGCTGGGGTTGCCCATGTCGACGCAGGCGAAGGGGACGGCGGCGGCTATCCGGCTGTCCGGCCACGCGGTCAGCAGCCCGTGGGTGGTCATGCCGCCCAGCGAGTGGCCCGCGACACCGACTCCGACGGTGGTGTCGAGGTGCCCGGCGAAGGGGTCGCCGGCCGTGGTGGCGAGGGCGAGGGTGTTGGTGATGACCTGGGAGACGTCCATGGACTGGTTGCCGTTGTAGACGTCCTGGATATTGCCCGAAGTGCCGCTGGAGGTAGTGGGGAAGACGGGGGCGGGGACGACGAATCCGGCCTCGGCCAGGGGGCGGATCAGCGGTGCGTAGCTCTCGGGGTTGCCGCCGAGGCCGTGGCTGAACTCGCAGACGGGGAAGACGCCGTCGGCGATGGGGGCGTTGACGACAGGACTGCCGCCGGGGGCGCCGGAGGCTGGGTAGAAGATCCGGGTGGTCAACCGGCGGTTGCCGCGGCTCCACGCGTACTCCCTCACCCCGATGGCGAAGCGCCGGGTCGGCGCGGCTGCCAGGGACGACGGGGACGACGGGGATGACGGGGATGCGGTCGCCGCGGGGGCGCCGTACGCGTGGACCGCGGCGACGGCTCCGGCCACGCCGAATCCCAGGAAGACGCGCCTGTCGATGGCCATGTTGTTCTCCCTGTCGGAGGGTGCGGGTGGATGGGGGGATGGGGGATGGCTGAGCGTCCGCTCCGGGGGCTACGTGCTGTCAGAGAGCGGAAGTGGCACGTACAGGTAGCAGGTGACTTGTGGCAGGTGGCAGGTGACTTGTGGCAGGTGGCAGGTGGCAGGTGGCGAGGGTCATGCGGGCGCGACGACGAGCGACGCCGCACTCTCGAGCGACGGGCGACGGGCGGCCATGGCCCGGATCTTCGGCGGTGCTGGGGACGGCTCGTGACTGACACCGAAGCAAAGAGCGAGCAACCGTCTCTCGGACCGTCCCGCCGGCCGATCTGACAATTGTTCGGCATTTCGTTCAACGTTCGCGAACTTGAACGGAGAGTAGGTTGGGGCTGATGAGGTGTCAATCACCGGAGGTGACGCCTTACGGTCACGTTGCGGGCGGTTCCGAAGCGCCGTTCGGGTGGGGGCCCTCGAACGAGACCGGTGAAGGCTCGAAACACCATCGAAATACCACCGCCGGAACCATGCGATTCGGGAGGTAGATGCCGGTTCATCGGCGCTCCCCCGAGGCCCCCCTTTCGAAAGTCAACGAATTCGACCTTCCCGGCCCGTTGTCCGAAATCCGCCCTGTCAGCCGATTGCGAGCGCTGCCGACGCGTCGATGAGGGCGAGTTGGCCCGGGCGGGCCCTCCGGGTCCGGGCCTGTTCGACGAAACGGCCCAGGTCCGCGCGGACGGTGGCCGAGTCGATGCGCTTGATCACGGGCAGCGTGGCCCCGACGATCTGGCAGGCGTCGTCGAGGCGCCCGGCACCGGCCAGGGCAATCGCCTCCCGCACCGCGAAGCGGGCCTGGGAGTTGCTGTCCCCCGGGACGGCCGGCCGGCGCCGGCGCTCGGCGGCGAACAGGTCGGCGGCCGACTCGTAGCGACGGAGGCTGAGCATGCAGGAGGCCTCGAGGAGCCGGGGGTTGCCGTTCTCGATGCGCGGACCCCAGTCAGGCGCCGGATCTCCGACGGCCTCGGCGGCGTGGCTCCTGAACCGCTCCAGTGCCTCCCGGCAGGCCCCGGCGTCACCACGGCGCGCATGCCCCTGGGCCGCGCGTCGCGCGGCGTGCGCGCGGATCGCCGGGGTGGCCGCAGGGTGCCGGGACGCCTGGTCGGCGAATTCGATCGCCGCGAAGGTGTCACCGCGATGCTGGGCGATGAACGCCCTGCGGACCAGGGCGTAGGCGGCCACCGTCGCGTCCCCGCCCTGGGTGCCCCAGCGGACGGCGAGACTCGTCCAGCGCAACGCCTCGGCGGGATTCCCCGCCTCTTGCGCCATCCACCCGGTGTATTCGGCGAACCGGGAGGCCAGCAGCCAGATCTGGGCCCGCTGCTCGCCGACGGCCCGCGGACCCGTGTCCGTCAGAACCCGCGTGATCGACTTCATGGAGGCCGTGACGAACCTCGGTCCGGTGGATCTGCCGATGTCCTTCAGCTCCCGCAGAACCCGCTCGTATCCGGCGACCACCGGGCCGGCGTCGACGACGCACTCGGGCCGGGCGGCGCGGCGGCCGGCTCCGGCCAGCTCGGCGAGTTCCCCGCCCGTGCCCAGGGCCGCGTCGCATGCCGCCGCCACAGCGGGCGTCGGGTTGCGCAGCCCGTTCTCCAGATTGCAGATCTGCCCTTCCGACACGTTCGCGCGCCGGGCGAACTCGCGCACACTCCAGCCCCGACGTGCCCGAAGTGCGGCCAGGACGACGCCGAAGTCGCCCGGCGGCAGGCGCGAGCCGGTCGTTTCCCCTGCCGAGGCCGCGTGGGCCGCTCTGTCCGCCGGGTCCATACCGGCCAGCGTACGGAGCGCTGCGGACGCTTTTCAATCCTCGGCGAATAGCCACCGGGCGTTGTGAAGCGCCCCTAGTGTGAGCACGATCCCTACCGTCAAGACCTGCACGAGAGGGGGCAATTGTGCCGCGTATCTTCCTCAGTTTCCGCAAACCGGACTCCCGGTGGATGCGAGACCGCGTCCACCGCGCGCTGGCCGACCGCTTAGGCGCCGACCAAATCTTCAAGTCGGGCCGGTCGATTCCGCCGGGGGCCGATTTCGCCGAGATCCTGCGGCGGCAGGCCGCCGAGTGCGAACTCATGTGCGTACTGATCGGCCCCGGATGGCTCGACGCGCGGGGCGAGGACGGTGTGCGGCTCCTGGACCGCGCTCACGACTGGGTCCGCGTCGAGATCGCGACAGCCCTGCGGGCGGGAAACCGCGTCGTCCCGGTACTTCTGGGTGACGCGACGATGCTCCCCGACGCCTCGGCGCTGCCGGCGGAGATCGCGAAACTGGCACGCCTGCAGTTCCTCCGCGTTCCGGAGACCCATCTGGCGGAAGGGCTGGCGCAGTTGGGCGACGCGGTGACCGCTCTGCTGTCCGACGTCGGCGCCCACGGCGACCCCGCTGACGCACCCGGGCACGGCTCGGCGCCGGCCACCGGTTCGGAGCCGTCGACGACCATGACGGCCCATGTGTCCGGCGGTGGCAGCGCCTATCAGGCGGCCCGTGACCAGACGATCAGGCTGGTGTGAGGGGCGGACGATGGATCATCCCGGAACAGACGGTACTCGTCGGATCGGGCCGTACACGCTGCTCGGACGGCAGCGCACGGTCGGCGGGGGCGAGGTCTCCGCGGCGCGCGCGGACGACGGACCGCTCGTCTCGGTCACGGTCGTAAGACCCGAACTCGCGGCGGCCCCGGAGTTCCGGGACCGGTTCCGCGACGCCGTCGAGGCGGCACGGACGCTGTCCGACGCCTTCCTCGTACCGGTGGTGGATGCCGACGCCGACGGGCCGGTTCCGTGGCTGGCGACCGAGTTCACCGCCGGACTGCCGCTGCGGCAGGCGGTCGACCGGCACGGCCCGCTGTCCGAACCGGCTCTGCGGGTGCTCGCCGACGGCCTCGCCCGGGCTCTGGCCGCACTCCACGGGGCCGGGACGGTCCACGGCGAGGTGAGCCCGGACTCGGTGCTGCTGACCATGGACGGCCCCCGCATCACCGTCCTGGGAATCGTGGGGGTTGCCGTCAGTCCGGCCCCCACACCGGCGGACGACATGTTCGACCTCGGGTCGACCGTGCTGTTCGCAGCTTCCGGAGACGAGCCGGACACCGACGCTCTCCCCGTGTCGCTGCGCGAGGTGATCCGCGGCTGCCTGTACCCGGAACCACCGGACCGTCCCACCGCGGAGCAGCTCGTCGACTACCTGAGGCGCCAGGACCTGCCGGCCCCGGACGGCAGTTGGCTGCCGCCGGCGGTGACCGCCGACCTGGCCGCCGCGACTGCGGCGGTGGGGTCGGCGGCCGCCGGGAGCGTCGGCCGGGGCCCGTTTCCTCCCTCGCCGGCGCCCACCGCCGGCACGGGACTCAGCCGCCGGAAGCTGATCATCGGTCTGGCCGGGTGCACTGCCGTACTCGGTGGAGCGGCGGCGGCACTCGCCTTGTCCGGTGACTCGACACCGGCACCCGACCGGGCCGGCGGTTCCGAGGCCACCGCGCGGCCGGCCTCTCCGTCAGGCACGCGGTCCAGGTCCGCCTCGTCCGCGCCGCCGTCTGCCGCGGACGGTCCGGAACCGGTCGTCCTGGCCGGGCCCGACGCCACCAAGGCATGGTCGGGCACCGGGAAACATCCGCCCACCTGCCTGGAGGCGTCCGACAGGGTGGTCATGGTGGTCACGGACACCGCCACGTCCTTCCTGGACGCCTCCACCGGGAAGTCCGTGTTCCCCCAGCTGAACACGACCAACGACTTCGGAACGACCAGCCTCAAGTACCCGACGGCGTACGCGGACGGAGTGTTCTACCTCCTCTGCGACACACCGAGTCGGTCAGGCCTGCTTGCGGCGTTCGACGCCACCAGCGGGAAGGCCAAGTGGGCGACGAAGATGGCCGACGTCGATGCCGGCGGCACGCGTACGGCGATGTACCTGAGCAACTACGTGGCGGTCTCGGGCGCCACGGTGTACGTGTGCGGGCAGGTGCGCGAGTTGGACGGGGAGTTCTCGACCAAGTCGGCGAGCACCGGCTACATCCGTGCGTTCGACGCGGCGACCGGCAAGGGACTGTGGCGGGTCAAGGGCACGGACATCAACAACGTGCTCGTGCCGCCCGCCGGTTCTCATCTGCTGGCCACCTCCTCCGTTCCGGACAGGAAACCCGGCCGGGTCCAGATGATCGATGCCGGCAGGAAAGGCGCCCGCGGCTGGAACGTCTCCGTCCCGCACGCCGCGTTCTACTTCAACCCGGGCTGGCCGCTGACGTGCTACGCCGCCGGGCTGTTCCTGTTCGCCGGCGGCAACGGCGACACGCTGTTCGCCGTCGACGCCGCCACGGGCAGCGAGAAGTGGCATCAGCGCTTCGAGGCGAAGAGCGGGGACCAGGTCCAGATCGGCGCCCCGTTCTCCAGCCTGGACGGCACTGCCGTATACGTACCGGTCGGCAGCGACCTGGCCGCACTGGCCGCGGCCGACGGCACTCCCCAGTGGGTGGCGCGGCTCGACGGGGCCGGCGACATGGGCGGTTCCAACATGTTCAACGCCTCCCTCAGGATCTCCGGCAAGAGCGCGCAGTGTTCGGCCGACACCGTCTTCGTCACCGACGCCGCCAAGACGCTGTGGGCCATCGACGCGACAACCGGCAGGGCCCGGTGGAGGTACGGCGACCCCGGGCAGCCGGACGTGGGGTTCCTTTGGACGGTGGGCGGCGACCGTGTGTTCATCGCCTCCCACCTGACACTGACCGCGATCGCGGCTCACGGGCGGTAAGGGACAAGGAGAAGACATGGAGACGAGTGTGGAACTCGCCGGCCTGGCATCGGCGGCCGCGGCACGCCTGATCGACCTGCTGGCGACGGACGGCTGGGCCGCGGTCAAGTCCTCGGTCCTGTCGCTGTGGCGGTCCGCGCACCCGGAACGCGTGGAGGAGGAACTCGCCGATGCGCGCGGCGAGTTGCTCCAGGCACAGCAGACGGGCGACGGCCAGGAGCTCCAAGGGCTGCTGGTCGCCGAGTGGCAGGCCCGCATCGTCCGGCTGATGGCCACCCGGCCGGACGCCGTCGAGGAGCTGCGCGCGCTGTTCGGCGAGGAACCGCGCCCTGCCGGAACCACGGAACAGCAGATCACGGGCTCGACGACGCTGGAGGCGCACGTCCGCGGCGGCGACGCGTTCCTGGCCGGCCGGGACATGACCGTCACCAGAGGCGGACAGGCGTGACGGAACGCGGCACCGGTGCCCCGCCCCCCGACGGCCCGCCCCTCTGGCAGCCGAAGCGGCAGGAGGCGAGCGCGACCGGCGGCGGCAGCGTCTTCCAGGCCGGCCGTGACCTGCACGTTCGCCTCGGCGACCAGGGGCGCCGAACGCTGCCCGGCCCCGGCGCCGACACAGTGCTCTGCCCGTACCCGGGCTTGGCCCCGTTCGGCACGCGGCACAAGCAGTGGTTCCACGGCCGTGAACGCATGGTTCACCTCGTGTGCGAGCGCATGGACGCCCGGATGCGCGAGGGCGGCCCGCTGGTGCTGATCGGCCCCTCGGGAGCAGGGAAGTCGTCCCTGCTCGCGGCCGGGGTCCTGCCGGCCCTGGACGACGGCCGGCTCCCGGTGGCCGGTTCGAGTACCTGGCCGCGGCTGCTGCTGACCCCGACGGCGTCCCCGGTCCTGGCACTGGCGGCCGCCGCCGGGCTCGACGCCGAGACCGCCCGGCGCACGGCACCGGCGTGGCGGGCCGATCCCGCACACTGCCTCGCCGAGCTGCGCGAGATCACCGGAGCCGGCGATCCGTTGCCCAACGGGGAGTCCCCCTCCGCGGGCCTGGTCGTCGTGGTCGACCAGTTCGAGGAGGTCTTCACGGCCTGCGGCGACGAGACCGAACGGCAGTGGCTCATCGACGTGCTCGACCGTCTGGCCCGGCCCACGGGCGGCGCGGTCGTGGTGCTGGGAGTGCGCGCGGACTTCTACGCCGCGTGCACGGCCCATCCGCAGCTGCGGGCGGCGCTGCGGGCCGGACCGGTCCTGCTGGAGCCGATGACGGAGGACGAACTCAAGGACGCCATCCGCCGGCCGGCCGGCAGCGTGGGACTCGACGTCGAAGACGGCCTGGTCGAGCTGCTGCTGGCGGATCTGGGCGCGGTCGGGGGACCGGTCGGTACGGGCGCCGCGGGCCGGCTGCCGCTGCTCGCGCACGCACTGCGGGCCACCTGGCAGCAGCGCCACGGCCACACGCTCACCGTGGACGGATACCGCGTCACCGGCGGTATCCAGGGCGCCATCGCCACCACGGCGAACAGGCTCTACGACACCCTGCCGCCGCCCTGTCACGAGGCCGCGCGGTGGGTGTTCCTGCGGCTCGTCATCGTGGGACGCGACGCCGACGACAGCCGTCGGCGTGTCCGGTACGACGAACTGCTGCGTCACGCGCCGGACCGGGAAGCGGCCGTCAGGGTCCTGGACGACTTCACCCGTGGCCGGCTGCTGACCCGGGACCAGGACACGGTGGTGATGACACACGAGGTGCTCATCCGCGCGTGGCCCAGGCTCCGGGACTGGATCGAGCACGACCGCAGCGGCAACCTCGTACGACAGGACCTGGAGGAGGCGGCCGCGCTCTGGGAAGAGGCCGGCCGGGAGGCGGGCGCGCTGTACCGCGGCAACCGCCTGGAGGCCGCCCTCGCCTGGGCCGACACGCACGGGCCGGAACTCAGTGCCTCGGCCGGGGCGTTCCTGGCGGCCGCACGCCGACACCAGCGGCGCGGGCAACGGCTCCGGCGTGCCGCCGTCGCCACCATCACCGCCCTGGCCGTGGTCGCCTCGCTGGCCGCGGTGTTCGCCTTCCGGCAGGAATCCCGTGCCCGGTCCGCCGCCGCCGAGGCCCTGCAGGCCCGCGACCAGGCCATCAACGCCGCCGTCACCTCCGCCTCCGTGCAACTGGCGCGGACCGATCCCTCGCTGGCCGCTCAACTCGCGCTGACGGCTTACCGCATGGACCCGACCCCGGAGGCGGCGTCCCGGCTGATCTCGACCGAGAACACCCCGCTGGCCACCCGGCTTCCCGGCCCGCGGGGCGCGGTGTTCACCGTTGCCTACAGCCCCGACGGGCACATGCTGGCGGCCGGGAGCGTCGACCGGAACCTCGTCCGGCTGTGGGACGTCTCCGATCCCGGCCGTCCGGTGGCGCTGGGCCGGCCCGTGCCGGTGGACCGTTCCGTCAACTCGGTCCGGTCGCTCGCGTTCAGCCCGGACGGCCGGGTGCTGGCCGTCGGCGGCCACACCAGCAACAACGGTGACGGCGGCTCCGGCGGCTTCGTCGACCTGTGGAGCCTGACCAGCCCCAGCCACCCGGTCCTGCTCGGCCGGCCGAAGAGCCCCGCCGTTCAGGGCTGGGACGCCGCGACCGCCGTCGAATCGCTGGCGTTCGGTCCCGACGGCCGTACCCTGGCCGCCGGATGGCGCGCCGGAATCGTCAGCCTGTGGAACGTCACAGACCCCGACGACGTCCACCCCGTAGGAGCGCCGCTGAACCTCGGCTGCCCCGACGTCTTCTCCCGTCGCATCGCGTTCAGCCCCGTCGGGCACACCCTGGCCGCCGCCTGTGACGACGACGCCGGCACCATCCGCCTGTGGGACACCACCGACCCGGACCACCCCGGCCGCGGCCGCTCCCTGAAGACCGGGAGCCGCGTCCACTGCCTGGCGTTCAGCCCCGACAGCCACACCCTGGCCGCCGGGTCCGGAGACAGCACGGTCCACCTGTGGAAGATCGCGGACGCGGACCGCCCCACCCCTCTGGGCAAGCCCCTGAAGGGTCCCACCCAGCCCGTCATGTCGGTGGCGTTCAGCCCGGACGGTCACACCCTGGCCGCCGGCAGCGCCGACCGCACCATCCATCTGTGGAACGTCACCCACGCCCGGACCATCGGCCTCCTGGGCCGGCCGCTGACCGGTCCCGGCGACGCGGTGACCGACGTGGTGTTCAGCCCGGACAGCCGCACCCTCGCCGCCGGGAACACCGACGGCAACGTCGACCTGTGGAGTCTGCCGCCGACACGCGTCGTCGGCGGCGGCGGCAACGTGGCATCCGTGGCGTTCAGCCCCGACGGGCGCACCCTGGCCGCCGGGAACCAGAACACCACCGTCTCCCTGTGGAACACCGCCGACCCCGGCCACCCCGCTCCCCGCGGCGCTCCGCTCACCGGACCCGAGAAGCCGGTCGACGCCGTGGCGTTCAGTCCGGACGGGCGCACCCTGGCCGCGGGCGACGGCGGCGGCACCGTCACGTTGTGGAACACCGCCGACCCCAGCCGTCCCGTTCGCCTCCGTGAGTCCCTCACCGGAGCGGGCGGGCCCATTTTCTCCCTGGCGTTCAGCCCCGACGGGCGCACCCTGGCCGCGGCCGGCGACGACGAGTTCGGCCGCATCGCCCTGTGGGACGTCAGCGACCCGGCACAGCCCGGCTCCCGGCCCGACATCTCCAATTCCCACACGTCGTCCGTCTTCTCCCTGGCGTTCAGCCCCGACAGCACGATGCTGGCGGCGGGCGGCGACGGCAGCAACGGCACCGTCGGACTGTGGAGCACGACGGACCCCGGGGTCCGCATCGGTGAACCGATACCGACCGCCACCAGCACCTGGGTGGCGTTCAGCCCGGACGGACGCACGCTCGCCACCGGGAACAGCCGCGGCACCATCACCCTGTGGAACGCCACCGACCCCCACCACCTCACGCGCAGGGGCAGTCCCCTGACCGTTCCCGGCGGCAGCCTGTGGTCGGTGGCGTTCAGCCCGGACGGGCGCACCCTCGCGGCGGCCGGCCACACCGACGACGGCACCATCAGCCTGTGGAACGTCACCGACCCCGACCACCCCACACCCATCGGCCGGCCGCTGACCGTGCAGACCGGGATCGTCGCCGTGCTGGCGTTCAGCCCGGACGGTCACACACTGGCCGCCACCACCGACGACGGCGTGGCCACGCTCTGGGACCTGAACGTCGAGTCCGCCATCGGCCGTATCTGCGCCGGGAGCCGGGGCGCCCTCACCCGGCAGCAATGGAGCCGATACGTTCCCCAACTGCCCTACGACCCACCCTGTGCGACCGCCTAGCCTCCCTCCCTCGTGACGACGCGTCGGATGCGTCGGCGGGCCGCTTCGGCCGTCCGGCCGGCCACGGACAGGTCCCGAGGGCCGGCCGTCCGGCTCTCCGGGCCGACAGCCCGCGCATACCTTTCTCCCCCATCCTTGCTTTCCGTCCGCTTTTTCAGGTCTTTACCGTGCTGAAATGCATCTCGACCGGGTCTCAATTCACTTGTCCGGCACGTGGATTGCTGTCGGCGGGCGCCTCACCGGCCAGAACTCGGCCAAGCCTGTGTGATGATCACAGGGGGGGGCTGAAAGGAGTGCCCCCCGAACCGACCATTCGGAGGAGGGGGAATGAAGAGAACGCAACGGAAGTCACGCCGGAGAACGCCGTTCGGGCTTCTCGGCAGCACGGCGCTCACCGTGGCGCTGACCATGCTCGGCTCGACGGCCGTCACCGCCACCGCGCACGCCGAGACCGGCGCGGAGGAGACGGTGACCGTCAGCGAGCGCGGGCAGGCCGTCGCGGCCTGGCGCACCGGCGGCCGGGCCACCCGCACGGCGGCCGAGGCGGCGCTCGTCGGCTCGGACGCGGAGGTGCACGCGTTCCTGGAGACCGGGCTGCGCATCGCGACCGAGGAGGACGAGCGCTTCCAGGTCCTGCGGCTGCTGAACTCCCAGGGACCCGGCGTCCGGCAGGCCGCGCAGCAGGCGCTGGCCGGCACCGCCGCCGACGTGCACGGCTTCCTCACGACCGGCTGGCAGGCCCCGTACGGGGACGACCTGCGCGTGGCCGTACTGCGGGAGATGAGCACCGGCGGCAGGGCGGTGCGGACCGCCGGGCAGGCCGCCCTGGACGCCGGCACCCCTGAAGCCCTGGAGAAGTTCCTCGCCACCGGCCTGCCGCGGGCGACCGCCGAGGACGAACGGGTCGAGCTGCTGGCCATCATGCAGGTCGGCGGCGCACGGGTGCAGCAGGCCGCGCAGGAGGCGCTGGGCGGCACCGCCGCCGACGTGCACGACTTCCTGGAGACCGGCCAGTACACCGCGCGCGCCCGCGACGAGGAGATGAGCTCCGTCGCCGAGCTCGCGCAGGTCGCCAAGAGCGCCGGCGACCGGGCGAAGAAGGAGACCGAGGCCGCCAAGGAGGCGTCGGAGCGCGCCGTCCAGGCCGCCAAGCTCGCCAAGGAGGCCGCGCAGCGCGCCGCTCAGGAGACCGCCGCCGCGCGGGACTCCGCCGAGAAGGCCACCCAGGCGGCGGGCCGTGCGGCCGACGCCGCCACCGCCGCCGCGAGCGCGGCCCGTACCGCGATCCAGGCCGCCAACACGGCGACCGCGGCGGCCCGTACGGCGGCCAACGCGGCCTCCGCCGCGGCTTCCGCGGCCGCCGCGGCGGGCGCGGCGGCGGCCCGTGCCTACAACCAGGCGACCGCCGCCTCCAAGGACGCCGGACAGGCCGCCGCGGCGAAGGCCGCCGCGCAGGCCGCCCGGGACGCGGCCTCCCGGGCCCGCACCGGAGCCGCCGCCGCGCTGAAGGCCGCCGAGGCCGTCGCGGAGGCCGTGACCTCGGCCCGGGCCGCCGCGAGTGCGGGCGCGCACGCCGCCGCCGCCGCGACCGCCGCCGCCGAGGCCGGCCAGTACTCGAACGTCTCCGCCGCCGAGTCGCGCCGCGCCGCGACCGCGGCGGCCCAGGCCCGTGCGGCCGCGGCCACCGCCGACCGGGCCGCCGCCACCGCCGAGGGGCTCGCCGCGAAGGCCGCCACTGCCGCCCGCGCGGCGCACACGGCGGCCAACGACGCGGCCGAGCACGCCGACGCCGCCGCGGCGGCGGCCGAGGAAGCCGCCGCGCACGCGGGCGAGGCCATCGACTACGCCAACAAGTCGACCGCGCACGCCACCGCCGCGCAGGCCGCCGCCACCGTGGCCTCGACCGCCGTGGACAAGGCGCGCGCCATCTTCGACGCCGCCCGCGCCACCGAGACCGCCCGGCTCCAGAACGAGAAGGAGGAGGGCATCCTCTCCGCGGAGGAGACCAAGCGCGAGGAGGACGCGGAGCAGGCCCGGCTGCACTGGGAGGAGGTCGAGGCGCAGCAGCGGGACGCGGAGACCCGCACCCTGCTGGCCGAGGCGACCGCCGACGGGGTGGACCCCGCCGTGGCGGCGGTCAAGGGCCGCAAGGCCGCGCTGCGGCTGCTGACCTCCGGCGGGCCCTGGACGGTCCGCGCGGCCGAGGACGCGCTGTCCGGCAGCGACGACGACGTGCGCACCTGGCTGGCCTCCGGCCGTGCCGTCGCCGAGGAGCAGGACGACCGGGCCCGCGTCGCCGGGCTCGCCGACAGCGGCATCACCGGGATGAAGGACCCCGCCGAGGCCGCGCTGGCCGGCACGCACGCCGACGTCGTGCGGTTCCTCGACGTCGGCCAGCACACCGTCCAGGCCGACGACTACCGGGTGAAGGTCCTGGAGATCGCCGACGCCGGAGGCACCGCCGTCAAGCGGGCCGCCGACGAGGCCATCAACGCCGGGACCACCGAGGCGCTGCGCGAGTTCCTGGCGACCGGGCAGTACTCCGCCCGCGAGGAGGACGACCGCCTCGCCACCCTGAATCTGCTGGAGACCGGCGGCCCGCAGGTCAAGGCCACCGCCGAGGTCGCGCTCGCCGGCCCGACCTGGATGCTGCACGACTTCGTCGCCGGGGTGCAGTACCGCTCCGCCAAGCTCGACAACGACGCCGCGGCCCATGTGGCGGGCGTCCAGAAGCTGATCGCGGGCGCCGCCCGCACGGCCGCCCTCGCCCAGCAGAACGCCGCCCTGGCGGCCGAGGCCTCGGCCAAGGCCCGCAACGCGGCGGAGGAGGCCGCCGGTTACGCACAGCAGGCCTCCGACTCCGCCAAGAAGGCCCAGGGGTACGCGGACGACGCCGCTCAGTCCGCGCGGGAGGCCGACGCGTCCGCCGCCAAGGCCGCCGAGTCGGCTCGTCTGGCCAGGAACGCGGCCGACCAGGCGAACACCGCCGCCACGTCCGCGACGAAGTCCGCCCACCGGGCCGCCGCGTCGGCCGCGCAGGCCCGCACCTACGCGTCCCTGGCGTACGCCTCCGCCGAGCGGGCCCGCGCCGCCGCCATCGCGGCCGCCAAGGACGCTGCCGAGGCCGCCCTGGCCGCCGCCGAGGCGCTGGCGATCTCCGCGCGGAAGCAGATGGAGGACGACCTGGCCCGCCGTGAGGCCGACGCCCCGCCGGGCGGCGAGGGCGCCGGAACCGTGGACGCGCTGGAGGAGTACGAGAACGGCGTCTTCCTGCTGGACTTCGACGGCACCTGCTACCTCAACGGCGTCGCGCTCCCGGACACCCCGGGCATCGGCTCCTGCAAGCAGCTCGCCGCGGACTTCGACGACTGGATCGGGGACTGGGCCGGGAACATCTTCTGGGACCAGCTCAAGAACCGCGACGACGCGGGCGCGATCCTGCTGGCCGCGTACTGCAACTACGAGGACACCCGGCCCTTCATCGGCCACAGCAACAAGGGCAAGTGCGGCCCGGAACTGCTGAAGCTGCTGGAGCCCGCCTACGGCAGCATGGTGGCGCCGTACTACCTGGAGGGCGGCGTCGGCTCCGGCCTCGCCAAGCTGTTCAAGAGGTTCGGCAAGAAGCTCGGCATCAAGGTCAAGCCGCCGATGAACGGCCTGGCGCACAACCGGGCGCTGTTCGAGCAGTACAAGGACATCCTGCTCAAGGACATGGCCAAGCCGTCGGTCAGCAACTCGGATCTGGCCCGGCACGTCGACTACCTGTTCCGGGCGAACGCCAAGATCGGCAACGGCAGCACGGCGGCGGCGGTCCGTTTCGAACTGTCCACCGGTGGCCGGGTGGGCGGGGCCAGTCACTCGCAGAAGGCCCGCGACTCCATCGCCTACCTGCAAAAATGGCTCACGAACAACCCGACCGCCAGCGCGAGCGACCGGTCGGTGGCGGAGCAGCTGATCCGCGACATGACCAACGCACTGAACGGAAAGTGATGCCGACCCCCGACTGGTTCCGTCATCTGCTCGCCGTCAGCGACGTGCTGGCGGACCGCGACCGCGCCGAGATCACGAGCTGGCGGGGCGGCGCGGACGACACCGCCGACGAGGACGACGTGCCGCCGCTCTCCCTGCGCCTGGCGGCGCTGGCGACGGCCTTCGCCGAACGGTCCGCCGAGCTGACGCCCGAGCGGACCGCGGAGATGTTCCGGATCCTGGAGGAGGTCCAGCGGTCGGGCGGCGAGTACGACCGCACGGCCGTGGCCACGGGCTTCTTCGAGGCACTGCTCAACGCCTGGGACGAAGGGTTCGCCCTCCAGGCTGTCTGGGTGTACATGGGCCCCGAGTCGCGGGCCCACTGCCTGGCCTGGAACAGGTTCGCCGGCATCGACTCACCGGACTGGATGCGCTGACCGGCGCACCGGACCGGCGAACGGCCCCGGAGGGGGAACCCTCCGGGGCCGTTTCGCGTCGGTGCGGGCGGCGGTGATCAGCGGATGGCCGCACCGAAGGCCTTCGCGGTGAGGGCCAGACCGTCCGAAGTCCGTGATCGGGGTCGCGGTGGACAAGGGACAAACGCGGACGCGAAGGCCGCCTTTCGTTTCTCGGCGCATTTCCGTGCAGCGGGGAAAAAGGTATCGAACACTCACCCGGTCGACGACCCTCGACACCCCCGCCATGAATTCCCCCGATCCTTGTCCACGCATTGGCGGCCCACGGGAACGGAATATGACGCACCGGTGAACCGGCACCGGCCGACAGGCTCAGGCCGGGCGGGCCGCACCCGCACCCGCACCCGCACCCGCACCCGCACAGGAAGCGAAGCCGGCGCACGTGCCCTTCACGACCACAAGGTCAATACTTCCGGCATGGGGACATGACCCGAGCCCGAACGGAGACATCGGGCACACTTGACGTGACATCACAGAAGTCCGCGGAACACCGGGATCAACAACCGCCCACACCATGTCCGACCTGCGGTGACGCAGGTCAATGACGTACCCGCTGAGATCTGATGGAGGTACCCATGAGGATGCTCATCAATGTCCCCGAAACCGTGGTCGCCGACGCTTTGCGAGGAATCGCGGCGGCGCACCCCGAGCTGGTCGTCGACGTGGAGAACCGGGTGATCGTACGGCGGGACGCGCCGGTCGCGGGGAAGGTGGCGCTGGTGTCCGGGGGCGGCTCGGGGCACGAGCCGCTGCACGGCGGGTTCGTGGGGCCGGGGATGCTGTCGGCGGCGTGCCCGGGGGAAGTGTTCACCTCGCCGGTGCCCGACCAGATGGTGCGCGCGGCGGCGGCCGTGGACAGCGGGGCCGGGGTGCTGTTCGTCGTGAAGAACTACACCGGTGACGTGCTGAACTTCGACATGGCGGCCGAACTCGCCGAGGACGAGGGTGTCCAGGTGGCCAGGGTGCTGGTCGACGACGACGTCGCGGTGACCGACAGCCTGTACACCGCCGGCCGGCGCGGTACCGGTGCCACCCTGTTCGTCGAGAAGATCGCGGGTGCCGCGGCCGACGAGGGGCAGCCGCTGGAGCGGGTGGAGGCCGTCGCCCGGCAGGTGAACGAACGCTCCCGCAGCTTCGGGGTGGCCCTCAGCGCCTGCACCACCCCGGCCAAGGGCAGCCCCACCTTCGAGCTGCCGGACGGCGAGCTGGAGCTCGGCATCGGCATCCACGGGGAGCCGGGGCGCGAGCGGCGGCCGATGATGACCTCCGGGGAGATCGCCGATGTCGCCCTCGACGCGATCCTGACCGACCGGTCGCCGCGCGGTCCGGTGCTGGCGCTGGTCAACGGCATGGGCGCGACCCCGCTGCTGGAGCTGTACGGCTTCAACGCCGAGGTGCAGCGGGTGCTCACCGAGCGCGGCGTGGCCGTCGCCCGCACGCTCGTCGGCAACTACGTCACCTCCCTCGACATGGCCGGTGCCTCGGTCACCCTCTGCGAGGTCGACGAGGAACTGCTGCGGCTGTGGGACGCGCCGGTGCGTACGCCGGCGCTGCGCTGGGGCATGTGAGAAGCGGGACCAGACGCTCGACCCACCCACCACGCAAGGAGATCACGTGCTCGACGCCGATTTCTTCCGCCGCTGGATGGCGGCGACGGCCGCCTCCGTGGACCGTGAGGCGGACCGGCTCACCGCCCTCGACTCCCCCATCGGCGACGCCGACCACGGCAGCAACCTGCAGCGCGGCTTCGCCGCGGTGACCGCCGTGCTGGACAAGGAGGCTCCCGCGGCCCCGGGCTCGGTCCTGACGCTGGCCGGCCGGCAGCTCATCTCCACCGTCGGCGGCGCCTCGGGACCGCTCTACGGCACGCTGCTGCGGCGTACCGGCAAGGCGCTCGGGGACGCCGCCGAGGTGAGCGCCGAGCAGCTGGCCGAGGCGCTGCGCGCGGGGGTGGAGGCGGTGATGCGGCTGGGCGGGGCCGCACCCGGCGACAAGACGATGATCGACGCGCTGGTCCCGGCCGTGGAGGCGCTGGACGAGGGGTTCGGTGCCGCCCGGGCCGCCGCCGAGCGGGGCGCCGAGGCGACGATCCCCTTGCAGGCCCGCAAAGGCCGGGCCAGCTATCTCGGCGAACGCAGCATCGGGCACCAGGATCCCGGCGCCACCTCGTCGGCGCTGCTGATCGCCGCTCTCGCCGAGGCGGACGGGGCGTGAGCGGGAGTGGAGGGGCGTGGGGGGACGACAGGGGGCGAGCAGCCGATGAATGACGACACGGGCGGGACGCCGGTCGGGATCGTACTGGTCTCGCACAGTGCCGAAGTGGCCGCTTCGGTGGCGGAGTTGGCGCGCGCCCTGGCTGGCGGCGGCACGGCGGTGCCGGTCGCCCCGGCGGGGGGCGCGGCGGGCGGGGGGCTCGGTACCAGCTCCGAGCTCATCGCTGCCGCGGCCGCGTCCGTGGACCGGGGTGCGGGGGTCGCCGTGCTGACCGATCTGGGCAGCGCCGTCCTCACCGTCAAGGCGCTGCTGGCCGAGGGTGACGAACTTCCGGAGGGGACGCGTCTCGTGGACGCCCCGTTCGTGGAGGGCGCCGTGGCCGCGGTGGTCACGGCCGCGGCCGGGGCCGACCTCGACGCGGTGGAGGCGGCGGCCACGGAGGCGTACGACTACCGGAAGCGGTGAGGCGTGCCGGGCAGCCGCGGCTCGGTCGGCTCCTCGGCGATCGCGGGGACGGCGATGCCCTTGTCCGGCTTCATCTCGCGGTCTCCGCCGGGGTGGTGACCGGGGAGAGGCCGCTCGTGACGGTTTCCGGGCCGAAACGCTGCCGGTAGGCCGAGGGCGTGAGTCCCGTCTCCCGGCGCAGCAGGATGCGGAGGTTGGCCGGGGTACCCAGTCCGCTGTTGCGGGCGACGGCGTCGATGCGGGTGTCGCCGCGTTCGAGGAGGCGGCGGGCGAGGGTGACGCGCTGCGCGGTCAGCCACGCGTTCGGGGTGGTGCCCAGCTGGGTGCGGAAGCGCCTGTGCAGGGTGGTGGCGCTCACGGCGGCCTCGGCCGCGAGGTCGGCGACGGTGAGGGGGGTGTCGAGTCGCTGCTGCGCCCAGGCCAGCAGGGGGGCCAGGGACTCGTCGGGCAGGTCGGGCAGGGGTCGTTCGATGAACTGCTTCTGTCCGCCGTCGCGGTGGGCGGGGAACACGAGGCGGCGGCTGATGGTGTTGGCGGTTTCCGCGCCGTGGTCGCGGCGGATGATGTGCAGGCCGAGGTCGAGTGCGGCGGCGCTGCCCGCGGACGTGAGGATGCCGCGGTCCTCGACGAAGAGCACGTCGGGCTCGACGCGGACAGCGGGGTAGCGGGAGCGGAGCAGGTCCGTGCACTGCCAGTGTGTGGTGGCCCGGCGGCCGTCGAGCACACCGGCTTCGGCCAGGGCGAACGCGCCGGTACAGAAGGAGACCAACCGGGCGCCCCGCGCGTGGACGCGGCGTATGACGTCCAGTACGGCGGGGTGTCGAGGGTGGGCGACGTCCGGTCTGCTCGGGATGATCAGGGTGTCGGTGGCCTCGGCGGCTTCGAGTCCGGCGGTTTCGGTGAGAGTGAAGAAGCGGTCGCGCATGACCGTGCGGTCGCCCGGCGTGCAGAGCGCGAACTCATACAGTTTCCGGCCGAGTTCGGGCCGCGGGAGACCGAAGAGTTCGGTGGCGCAGCCCAGTTCGAACGGGTTGGTGTTCTCGTCCACGAGGACCGTCACGCGGTGCGGGCGGAGCTCCGCGTGACGTTGGAAGGATTCTTGCGGCATACGCCACTTCTACCACTCACACCTGCTTTCGACGGCGGTGAAGGATGAGCTCTCGGCACACGGGCTCTCCCCGCACTTCTGCGGGTGTCAGGCCTGCCGCCCCTCCGGCGTCACCTCCCTCGAAAGGAAACTGTCCATGCATCAACTTCAGGACGAGTCCGCCGCGGCAAGGATCACGACGGGTCCGCCTACGGCCGCTGCACGGAGAAGGACGGCCAAGCCCTCAGGGCGACGACGGCGAGTGCGGCTGACCGCGCTCCTGCTCGCCCTGCCCGGTGCGGTGGCTGCCCCGCTGCTCACCGCACAGCCGGCAGCGGCAGCGACCGGCGGGACACTGTGCGTCTGGTCGGCGGCGGACGGCGCCGCCCCCTGGAGCGGAGGGACCTCACCCGGGCAGATCGTGCCCTGCGAGGCCGGAACCACCACCGCCGAGGAGGCGTCGGACCCGCCGAACCCGTCCCTGGGGGCCGCCGGGCCTGTGGTCGACCTCGACGACGCCCTGTCGCAGGTCTGGGGCGACCCCGAGCTGACCGACCTCCAGAAGATCCTGACCGTGCAGTACCTGAGGAACAACTGGGCCGCGGCGGCCGGCCTGGAGGCCAATGCCCGCAAGGCGCTCGCTGACGCCTACGCCGCGGCCGCTCGCGGTCTGTGAAGCCGCGTCGTCCGCGTGTCCCGCCGTTCCCGATCGGCGGTGGACGGGCCCAGCCTGATCGTCGAGCCGGCGCCTCGCCCTCATCGTGAGCGCCCAGGACACCCGGCTCTCCCTCTTCGACTGTCCGACCCTGAAGGGAAACACGCAGCATGCGATCAATTCGACGAGCATCGGTCCTGGCCGGAGTCGCGGTGGGGGCGCTGGCGCTGGCCGCGTCACCGGCCGCGGCGGCCAAGAACCGCACCCTGACGCTGGACGCCGGTGACCCGCTGGCGGCGAAGGCCCTGCAGATCTGTTACGACGTGCACGAACTCGGCCCGGCGGTCCCCTTCGAGAACATCGACTGCAAGATCAGCTACGCCCCGACCGGGTACCGGACCGCGCACGGGCCGGAACACCCGGTGGGCGACCGCGTCCTCAACTACGCGTCCACGACGGTCACCCACTCGCTGGCCTGGTCGGACACGGTCACGAGTTCGGACAGCTTCGAGGTGAGCACCTCGGTGAAGTCCGCCATCTGGGGCGCGGCGGAGGTCGCGGTGACCGCCAAGTACACCAAGACCTGGACGCGGTCGAGCACCGTCTCGCAGACGGACAGCCTGCCGGTCCCGGCCTGCAACGCCGGCTGGTTCGGCAGGGCCGCGGAGATGGGCACCGCCACCGGGGACCTGCGGCTCGACTTC
The DNA here is from genome assembly GCF_057707805.1 of Streptomyces sp. bgisy159. Taxonomy (NCBI): domain Bacteria; kingdom Bacillati; phylum Actinomycetota; class Actinomycetes; order Kitasatosporales; family Streptomycetaceae; genus Streptomyces; species Streptomyces sp. bgisy159. The sequence goes on from NZ_JBYIQX010000063.1 coordinate 19,641, forward strand.
GCGTCGGACACCAAGATCAGGAGCGGCACCAAGAAGAGATACCGGCACGTCGTCATCAACAACAGCACCTTCAGCGCGCCCACCGGCAAGAACGACCTGCTCATCGCCCGTTCCCGCCCCATGACGCCGGAGGAGCGCACGGGCTGCGCCTCCTGAAGCCTGCCCGCCCGCACCGGACAAGTGCCCGTTCCCGGGTGTCGCCCGGTGCGGTGCGGGCCGCCACAGGCCCTCGGCCTCGTTGCCCCGCCCTCGTTCCGCCGCCGCCCTCGTTCCGCCGCCGGCCCGGAGCGCCGAACGGCTCCGGATCCCGCCCGCGACTCCACGGAGAGCACCTCCATGACCTCGACCACGACGGCCTGCGGGCCACCCCCGGCGCAGGCCCGATGCGCCGCCCCGACCACCGCCACCGCCACCGTACTGATCGACGACCAGGCGCTCGAAGAATTCCTGAGCGCGGCGGTCGGCGCGTACCACCTCATCACCGCCGAGGCCCCCCTGCCCTGCTTCGCGCTCTTGCTCGGCCGGGCGGAGGCGTCGACGTTCCACGTGCGGAGCCTCGTCTTCGGCCGCAACGCCCGCACCAGCGACCCGGCGGCGCGGCAGGAGTTCTCCGAGACCATCGTGCCGCGGTTCGGGCCTGCCTACGAGAACGAGCACCGCGGCTGGTGGATGGACTCCACCGACCTCCTCAAGGCGGCCCGGCAGGCCGAGGAGGTCGGCCTGGACCTGCTCGGCTCGATCCACATGCACCCGGACTGGCACCGCATAGGCCCGCCGTCAGCACGCGCTCACGTGCTCAGCGAGCGCCCCACCCCCATGGATCGCCACCTCTTCGGACACTCGGGCTGGCCCCTCAACCTGATCTGCTATCTGGAACGCCGGGACGGCGACTTCTACTACGCGCTCGCGGCCTGGACCCCCACCCCCTCCCGCGCGCCCGGGGGTGGCGGATGTGCGGAACTCGACCTGCGCGTCCGCACCCACACACCTCGGGGGGTGTGACGGACGTGCACGAGCCCGACACGCCGACCGGTACCGGAGCCCAGGAGGGCATCCGGGCGATCCGCGCCCTGTGGGACGCGATGGCCCGAGGCTGGGCGGCAGGGGACGCAGCACGGTTCGCCGCGAGCTTCGCGCAGGACTGCGACTTCACGACTGTACGAGGCGGTAGGCCGGCAGGCCGGCCCGGTATCGAGAGCGGACACGCGGCCCTCTTCCGCGGGCCCTACGCGGGAACCGCACTGGAAACCGACGTCAGGGCCATCCGCTTCCTCCGCCCCGACCTCGCCACGGTCGACGCGGAGTCGACCGTGAGCACCACCGGTGGTGTGGTCCTGGCCCGCACTCATGCTCTGGCGGTCGTGGAGCGGACGGCGACACGCCCATGGCTGATCAGAGCGTTCCACAACATGATCCCCCTACCCCCCGGCGCGCAACAGGCGCCTAGACCAGAGGAGTTCACGGTGACCGAGCCCACCCCCCGGCCGAAGCTGCGTCATCTGGCCATCGTGGCCCGCGCACCCGAGGAACTCGCCGAGTTCTACGCCTCCGTCTTCGCGATGGAACTCTTCCACCGCGAGCCGGACGGCAGTTGCTTCCTCTCCGACGGGTACCTGACACTGGCCCTGATCAAGCACCGGCTCGACGGCGAGACCCCGATGGGGATGAACCACTTCGGTTTCCACGTCGAGAACACGGACGACGTGTCCGCCGCCCTGGTCGCGGCCGGCACCCCGGAGCCGGCGGAACGCAGCACCAGCCGTCCCTACGCCGAGTACCGGGCGATCGATCCGGAGGGCAACTGGTTCGACCTCTCGGCCCACGGCTTCGGCGGCCCGCGTCCGACCGCGGGTCCGACACCGACCTGATCAAGCCGCCGCTGCGCTGCCCGGTGCGGACGCGGTCGATCAGGTCGATCACCGCGGAGACAGGTCGATCACCGCGGAGAATCGTCGGCAGTCGGATGCGCGAGCCCACCGGTACCCGTGCCGTCCCCCGACGGGTCCTGTCCCCCCGCGGACCGCGCGGCGCCGTCCTCCATGCGTCGCTGCCACGTCTTCGCCCACTCCGTCATGCGGACCCGCGTGCCGCGGGCGTCCGGCCGTCCCGACGTGCCCGTCCGGGCGTGCCGTTCGTCCGGAACGGCCGGGTGGGCGTCCGCGTCGGGACCGTCGTCGGCGGGTGCCGGCGCCGCGCCGTCGGGTCGGCTCCCGCTCTCCCCCTCGCCCCGTGCGAACAGGCGGGCCAGCCGCTCCCCCGTGGCCACCGCCGCCGCGTGGTCCTCGATGGGCTCGACCAGGGAATCCCGGAAGACGATGTAGGTGACGCCGGAGGCGATGCCGCCGCCGCGGGGGTCGGGGCGGATGCCGAGGGCCTCGGCGGTGGCGTAGGAGGCCTCGCCGATGATGTCGCGCGGGCCTACGTCGCCGACCACCGCGTACCGGACCCGGTCCCGGTAGACCACCGCCGCGACCGAGCCGCCGCGCACGCCGTGCTCACGGTGGTCCCAGAGGCGGCCGACCGCCGGGACGACGATGTACGGCAGCCGCTCGGCGCTCAGGTACCGCCCGTCGGACTGCCGGAACGCCGTGCTCGCGGAGAAGAGCGGGTCGGTGCGCCGGTTGCAGCGCGCGGTGGGGCGGCCGTCGCAGTCCACGTCCAGGTCGGCCTTCCAGAACACGGCGTTCCGGGTGCCGCAGACCGGGACGGTGGGCGGGGCGCCGGCGTCGGTGCGGTAGCGGCCGCGGGAGACGGGTTCGCAGTCACGGACCTTGGCCAGCAGTTCGGCGGCGGCGACCGGGCCCTGCCGTCCCGGCGCCGGACCGGGCGCGGGCCGCACACCCTGTGCGGCGGGCCACTGCGAGGCGACCTCTCGCGCGGCGACCCGCTGCGGGACGGCGCCGGGCGGGGCGGTCGGGGCCAGCAGGACCAGGCCGGCCGCGGCCAGCGTCAGCGACGGGGCACGCACGATAAGGGAACCTCTCGGGGGAGGGCTGACGGACACTCAGCCCAATGTGGGGGCGGTCGGCCCGTTCGGCCACTTCGAGGGGGCCGTACGTGGGAGGGCTTCTGACGGCGCGGCAGCGCCGGACGCCCGATGCGCTCGCCGCACCGGGCGTCCGGCCCTCCGGCGGGCGCGGGTTCAGCGACGACAGCGGTCCGCGCCCGTGACGCGAACTCACCGGCCCTGCCGGGGAGTTCGATCTCGATGAGCTTCAGCATACGTAACGCTCCGGCACGCCCACCAACACGTCGGCCCGTTGGTCCGGCCCCTTGCCGGGCAGGCCCCCGCGCGCCATATTGGTCCGGACCAATTCCGTCGCCGTTTCGGCCGGGAGGGGAGACCATGCGCCGACGCCGTTCGCTGGGCTGCGCGACCGTCCTGGCCGTGTGCTGCGGCTGCGCGCCGGCGGCCGACGGGGACGAGGGCCGGGCGCCGGGCGCGCCGACCGGTGTCACCGCCGCCGCGGGCAGCGCGACCAGTGTGCACGTCATGTGGAACGCCGTCCGCGCCGGCTCCCCCGTCGCCGCCTACGAGGTCCTGCTGGACGGCGCGAAGGTGCGGGACGTGCCCGGCTCGGCGCACATGGTGGACGTGGTCCGCCTCGCGCCGGCCACGACGTACGTCTTCACCGTGCGCGCCCGTGACGCCGACGGGCGCCTGGGCCCGCGCAGCGCCGGTGTGCGGGCCACCACGCCGGCGGCCGTGGCCGGCGACCGGTCGGCGCCGACCCGGCCCGGGCCGCTCACCGGCCGCGTGGTGGGCACCACGGCCGTACAGCTGTCGTGGTCGGCCGCCGACGACGACCGGGGCGTGCTGTCGTACGACGTGCTGCAGGGCGGGGCGCGGATCCACACCGTGGGCGGCGGGCAGACCGCCACCGTGGTGACGGGGCTGCGGCCGGGGACGCGCTACTCCTTCACCGTGCGGGCCCGGGACGCCGCCGACAACCTCTCGCCGGTCTCCACCACGCTCCGGCTCGCCACCCCGGCGGGCACCGGCGCGACGCGGGACACCGCGCCCACCGGTTTCCGCGCCGGCACGCACCTGGCCGACGGGGCGTACCACATCGACCTGTCGTGGGTGCCGCCGCGGGTGGACGGGGTGGTCACCGAGTACGAGATCCTGCTCGACGGGCGGCCGGCCACCTCGCTGGTCTGGGGCGGGAGCCCGCCGAGCGGGCGTGCCTCCCACAGCTTCTACGCGGGGCGGGAGGCGGGGGTCGCCCACCGGGTGCGGTTGCGGGCCCGGCTGCCGGACGGCACGTGGGGGGCGCTGTCGCAGGAGCGTACGGTGATCACCGGCGGCGGGCGCTGACCGGCGGTCCGTGGGCCGTCCGACGGAATCCGTCACCTGCCCGGGGGCTCCGGGGATGCGGGGCCCGTCCGGGGGGCGTTGGCTGCGGCGTGAGGCAGCACGGGCGTACCCGACCCCTCGGCGGCGCAAGGGATGTACCGCCAACCGTGCCGCCGGAGGCCCTCCCATGCGCGACTCGCGAATTCCTCTGCCCCCTCTGTCCCTGCGACCTGCACTCACCGCGGCAGCCGCCGCCGCGCTCCCCCTCGCCCTGGCCGCCGGCCCGGCCGCCGCCCAGGGATCGGGGATCTCGGTGAGCACCAGCGACTCCACGGTGTCGGTGGTGACCAGCGCCTGTACCCGGATCAACGGCAGCTGGGGCACCGCGGCGCTGCTGACCAGCAGCCAGGCCAACTTCTCCGAGGGGCGCCAGGTGGCGCTGTCGGGGACCACGGTCAGCCAGTCGGCCGCGTGGTCGAACGTCAACCCGGGGACCTACACGGTCGTCGTCATGTGCTCCAACGCGAGTACGGCCGGCAGCCAGACCGTGATCGTCTCCGCTTCCGCCTCCCCGACCGTCACCGCCACGGCGTCGCCCTCGCGGGGTGTGATGGGCGGCCAGGGCGGCGGGATCAAGGACTACGGCACGATCACCCTGGCGGCGGGCGGTGCGCTGGTCGGCGTCGGAGTGATCGCGGCGGCCTGGTTCCTGCGCCGCCGCTCCAAGCCGTACCGGTTCTGACCGGTACCGTCGCGCCGGGGCGGGAACGCCGACGCGCGGGGGCGGGAACGCCGACGCGCCGGAGCGAGAGGCGTACAGGCGCTGCGAAACGCGTGTGCCGCCGGTAGGAGAGGCACACCACCTGCGCGATCGGCGGGCCGCCGACGCGGTCGCGGCACCGGCCGGCCGGTGCCCCCGGTTCAGTCGCCGTCGGGGAGTTCCGCGAACTCCGCCAGGGCGTGGCCGAGCCACCCGGTCCAGAAGGTCTCCAGGTCGATCCCGGCCCGCAGCACCAGGTGGCGCAGCCGGTCCTCGGGACTGTCCCGGCCGGGCGGGAAGTCGCGCCGTTCGATCTCCTGGTACTCGGCCAGCTGACGCCGGTGCAGGTCGAGGTGGCGGCGCAGGTCGGCCTCCAGGCCCGCGGTGCCGACCACGGCCGCGGCGCGCAGCCGCAGCAGCAGCGGGTCGCGGTGCGGCCTGGGGTCCTGCCCGGCGGCGGTCCAGCGCTCCAGTTCGGCGCGGCCCGCGGGCAGGACCTCGTAGCTCTTCCGCTGCCCGCGGGCCGGCTGCTCGCCGGGGAGCGCCCGGATGTGGCCGTCGGCCTCCAGTTTTCCCAGCTCGCGATAGATCTGCTGATGCGTCGCCGACCAGAAGTAGCCGATCGACCGGTCGAACCGGCGGGTCAGCTCCAGCCCGGAGGACGGCTTTTCCAGCAGGGCGGTGAGGATCGCGTGCGGGAGTGACATGGGGTCATCCTAGGGACGCCGTGCGGGGCGCTGTCAGTACCTAGAGGGTCGCCGCCAGCTCGGTGCCCTGCTTGATGGCCCGCTTCGCGTCCAGCTCCGCCGCCACGTCGGCGCCGCCGATGAGGTGGACGCTGCGTCCGGCGGCGGCCAGCGCGTCGTACAGGTCGCGGCGCGGTTCCTGGCCGGTGCACAGCACGATGGTGTCGACCTCCAGGACCGTGCTCTCCTCGCCGACGGTGAGGTGCAGACCTGCGTCGTCGATCCGGTCGTAGCGCACGCCGGGGACCATGGTGACGCCGCGGTGCTTGAGCTCGGTGCGGTGGATCCAGCCGGTGGTCTTGCCGAGTCCGGCGCCGACCTTGGTGGTCTTGCGCTGGAGCAGGTGGACGGTGCGCGGCGGGGCCGGCCGCTCGGGGGCGGTGAGGCCGCCGGGCGCCGTGTAGTCCATGTCGACGCCCCAGTGGCGGAAGTACGTCGCCGGGTCCTCGCTCGCCTTGTCGCCGCCGTCGGTGAGGTACTCGGCGACGTCGAAGCCGATGCCGCCGGCGCCGAGGATCGCGACGCGGTCACCCACGGGGGCGCCGTCGCGCAGCACGTCGAGGTAGCCGAGGACGCGGGGGTGGTCGATACCCGGGATGTCGGGCGTGCGCGGGGTGACGCCGGTGGCGACGACGACCTCGTCGTAGTCCGCCAGGTCGCCCGCCTCGACGGGGGTGGCGAGGCGTACGTCGACGCCGTGGGTGTCGAGCTGGTGGCGGAAGTACCGCAGTGTCTCGTCGAACTCCTGCTTGCCGGGGACCTTGCGGGCCACGTTGAGCTGGCCGCCGATCTCGCTCGCGGCGTCGAAGAGGGTGACGTGGTGGCCGCGTTCGGCGGCGCTGACCGCGCAGGCGAGGCCGGCCGGTCCGGCGCCGACGACGGCCACGCGCTTCTTCAGCCGGGTCGGGGCGAGGACGAGTTCCGTCTCGTGGCAGGCGCGCGGGTTGACCAGGCAGGAGGTGATCCTGCCGCTGAAGGTGTGGTCGAGGCAGGCCTGGTTGCACCCGATGCAGGTGTTGATGGCCTCCGGGGTGCCGGCGGCGGCCTTGGCGACGAAGTCGGGGTCGGCGAGCATCGGGCGGGCCATCGACACCATGTCCGCGCAGCCGTCGGCGAGCAGCTGCTCGGCGACCTCGGGGGTGTTGATGCGGTTGGTGGTGACGAGCGGGACGGACACCGCGCCCATGAGCTTCTTGGTGACGAAGGTGTACGCGCCGCGCGGCACGGAGGTGGCGATGGTGGGGATGCGCGCCTCGTGCCAGCCGATGCCGGTGTTGATGATCGTGGCGCCGGCCTCCTCGACGGCCCGGGCGAGGGTGATCACCTCGTCGAGGGTGGAGCCGCCGGGGACCAGGTCGAGCATCGACAGCCGGTAGACGACGATGAAGTCGTCGCCGACCGCCTCGCGCACCCGCCGCACGATCTCCACGGGGAAGCGCATGCGGTTCTCGTAGGAGCCGCCCCAGCGGTCGGTGCGGTGGTTGGTCGGTGCGGCGATGAACTCGTTGATGAGGTAGCCCTCGGAGCCCATGATCTCCACGCCGTCGTAGCCGGCCTGCCGGGCGAGGCGGGCGGTGCGGGCGTAGTCCTCGATGGTGCGTTCGACGTCGGCGTCGGTGAGTTCACGGGGCGGGAAGGGGCTGATGGGCGCCTGGAGGGGGCTCGGGGCGACCAGGTCGCGGTGGTAGGCGTAGCGGCCGAAGTGCAGGATCTGCAGGGCGATCCGGCCGCCCTCGCGGTGCACGGCCTCGGTGACCGGGCGGTGCCGGTCGGCCTCCTCCTCGGTGGTGAGCTTGGCGCCGCCCTCGTAGGGCCGGCCCTCGTCGTTGGGGGCGATGCCGCCGGTGACGATGAGGCCGACCCCGCCACGGGCCCGCTCGGCGTAGAAGGCCGCCATCCGCTCGAAGCCGCGCTCGGCCTCCTCCAGTCCGACGTGCATCGAGCCCATCAGGACGCGGTTGGGCAGCGTGGTGAAGCCCAGGTCGAGCGGGCTCAGCAGGTGGGGGTAACGGCTCATCGGGCCCTCCGTGCGCGGTGTGGTCCCTCTGTTGTAGAGGCACCGCGCCCCTTTGTGCAACTAGTTGCACAAAGCTTGGGGCTTGACGTCGGTCACACGGCGGGAACAGTCACCGGCGGCACGGCCGCCCAGGTCAGCCGCAGTCGGACACCGGTCGCAGCGCGGTGATCCGGTCCAGCGGCACGGCGGCGGTACGACCGTCCGCGCGCAGGACGAGGAAACCGTCACCGCCGCCGCGCAGCGCCCCGCACACGGTGACGGCACCGGTGGAGACCTGGACCAGGCCCTCCGTGGCGCCCCGCCTCGGTACCGGCCACCAGGAGGCGGCGGTGGACAGCGCCAGCAGGACGACCGCGACGAAGGTGAGAACGATGCCGAGCCGCAGCACGCGGCCCGCACGGGCGGCTGGGGCCGTGCGGGCGCCGCCGTAGAGCGGCCAGGCGACCAGGCCCACCAGCAGCACCGCGAGACAGGCGACCGCCAGCGCGGCCAGCGCCAGCACGCCGGCGAGGATCTGGACACCCCGGGGCACCTGGTCGGGCCCGGAGCCCTTGAGCACTCCGCACAGGCCGACGAACCCCAGTACGGCGAGCTGCAACCCGTGCCAGCCCTTCGCCGCCGTACGCAGCCCGTCCGCCTCCCGGGCCGTCCCCGGCACACCGCCGTTCGCCATCAGGCCACCTCCGAGGGCCATCCTGTCCGGCGGCGGCCGCGGCACGACGGCGGCCCGACCGGCGCGGGCGCCCTTTCACCCCACCGGGCGGCCGGGGCGCGGGCGTCGCCCCGCCCGGGCCCGCCGGGCCGGGCCCGGGCGGGAGCCGTCAGCGGCTTTCGAGCAGGACGTGCAACTCACGCTCCTGATCGCCGGAGGCGGCGGTCAGGTCGCGCACCGAGAAGAGGGAGTCGAGGGCGTCGCGCAGCCGGTCGATCGCCCAGTAGCCGCCCTGCGCGTCGGCCTCGACGGTGGACGACAGCCGCGCGGGCGGTGGGCAGCTGTGGGTCTCGGTGACCTCGAAGGTGCCGAGCCAGACCATAGGACGGGTCTCGTGCAGCTGTTGCGGGACATCCCCGGCGGAACGGTCGGACTCGAAGCAGGTGCCCAGCGCCTCGAAGACGATCCGCGCGTCCTCCTTGTTGCATCCGCTGATCTCGACGGAGACGGACTCCTCGTGCTGTCGCTCGCGGTCCATCGTGTTCGCTCCTCTCGTGGCGGTGGCGCGGCGGCGCCCACATTGCGCGCCGCACTGGTCGCGGTGCCCAGCGGGCCGCGTCGCATCCCCGGATTCGCGCCACCTCCCCAGAAAAGCACCACTTCGCCCGACGGGCACCAGCGCGGCGGCCGGCACCCGGCCTGCCGCGGGTGAAGCGGTAGGTCTTGCTGTCGGTCAGCACGCAGAAGCCCGGCGAGAGCACGATCACGCGCAGGGTGCCGGTACGGCGGTCGTAGTCGACCCCTTCCGCCTCGAAGGTGCCCGAGCACCCGCTGCGCAGCGGCAGTCCGCGCAGGGCGGTGACATGCCCGGCGACGTCCGAGGCGCCCTCCGGAGGGGCGGACAGGTCGACCCGCAGCAGTGGCTTGGTGAGGCCGAAGAGGGTGCCGTCCGGGTCGTCGGAGGAGCACAGGAGGGTGGTCGGGCCGGAGAAGTCGCAGCCCTGGACGTCGCGTACGGCGTGGTCGAGCCGGACGGTGGCGACCCGGGGCAGGTCGGCGGACGGCGAGGTGGCGGGGTTGACCCCGGGGGTCGGGAAGACGAGGAACCGGGTCATGGTGCCCCACTCCCCCGCCAGCATCCACTGGCCGTCCGGGGATATCGCCACCCAGGAGTTGTTCAGCGCCTCGTCGGGGGCGAGCGTGTGGACGTACTCGGACCAGGAGCCGGCGGGCGTGCGCACCCGGAACATCTTGGCGCCGTTCGAGTCGGACTGGTAGGGCTCGACGTAGTGGCCGTCGTAGGCGGCGTCGGGGTCGCCGACATGGTTCCAGCCGCGCAGCGAGACGCCGAACGGGATGGTGCCGATGCCGGTGTAGCGGTTGGGGCTGCCCGCCGGGACCTCGACCGAGGCCAGCCCCTGGCTCTCGGTGAGCGGGTCGGCGCGGTCGGAGCCCACCTCGGTCCACACCTCGGTGGTCGCGCCGGCCCCGGCTGCCGCGGCGGGCGGCGCCGCGGCCAGGGCGGCGACCGCGACGGTGGCCAGCGCGACGAGGGCGGCACGGAGCGTGACCGGGTGACGGCGGCGGGTGGGGCGCAAGGGCATGGCGGGGCTCCTCGACCGGGGATGGGAAGGCGCTCGGCGCACAGTCTGGACCGCTTCGGTAGTCATGTACAGACCAACCGATGGCCGGGCGGGAACCGATCGGCGAACACCTCCCCGCGCCGGACCCGTGACACGACACCTCCCGCGCCGGACCCATGGCACCTGCCCGCACCCACCCCGTGAGACCTGCCCTCCCCGCCCGCGACACCTCCCCGCGCCGGCCCCGTGGCACCTCCCCGCGCCCGGCCGGTCACGCCTGCCCGCGCAGCGCATGCGAGGCCGCGCCAGGCATGGGAGAAGAGGGTTGGGCGCGGTAGAACTGGGGGAGTCGGCACGAGGGGCGTCGTGCCGCGGCAGAACCTAGGTGCGGAGGCGATGCTGAGCATGAGTCCAGCCGATCCGGTGACGCCCGAGAGCGGCGGCCCGATACGGCCCGGTGGCCTGCTCGACGTCCTGAACGTGGCCTCCGTGGTCCTGGACGCCGAGGGACGCATCGTGCTGTGGAGCCCGCAGGCCGAGGAGCTGTTCGGCTACTCGGCCGGGGAGGCGCTGGGCCGGTACGCGGCCCGCGTCATGGTGCACGAACGCCACATCGACCTGGTGGTCAGACTCTTCGCGGACGTCATGGAGACCGGCCGCAGCTGGGCGGGGGCCTTCCCGATCCGCCGCAAGGACGGGACCACCCGGCTGGTGGAGTTCCGCAACATGCGCCTGACGGACGTCCGGGGCGACGTCTACGCCCTGGGGCTCGCCGCGGACCGGCCCACCCTGCGCCAGGTGGAGCAGGACCTGGCGCTGTCCACCCGGCTGGTCTCGCAGTCGCCGGTGGGCCTCGCCGTCCTCGACAACGAGCTGCGGTACGTGTCGGTCAACCCCGCGCTGGAGCGGATCGACGGTGTGCCGGCCGGCGAGCACCTGGGGCGCACACTGCGCGAGGTGGTGCCGCTGCTGGACGCGGAGGCGCTGGAGAAGGCGGCACGCCGGGTGCTGCGCACGGGGGTGCCGCTGGTCGACCGGTCCACGGTCGGGCGCACACCGGCGGACCCGGACGAGGACCACGCCTGGGACGTGTCGCTGTACCGGCTGGAGGACTCCCGGGGCACCGTGCTGGGCGTGGCGGTGTCGGTGGTGGACGTCACCGACGAGTACCGGGCTGGCGTGGAGGCGGAGACGGCCCGCCGCCGGCTGGCGTTGATCGCCGACGCCTCCACCCGGATCGGCACCACCCTCGACCTGGAGCGCACCGCGCGCGAGCTGGCCGACGTGGCGGTCCCGGAGCTGGCCGACATCGCCGCGGTGGATCTGCTGGACGCCGTGGTGGCCGGTCGGCCGGCGAGCCTCAGGCCCACCGAGTCGGCCGTGATCCGGGCGCTGGCGGTGCGTGCCTACGCCGCGCCGGAGGCGCTGGCGGCGGCCGATCCACCGGGGCAGGTCGCCCGCTACGGCCCCGACCGGCTGGTCACGGAATGCGTACGCGCGGGCCGGCCCATCATGGTGCCGGAGGTCAAGGACGACGACCTGGCCCGCATCGCCCGCTCCCCCGAGGCGGCCGAGCTGCTGGCACGCGCGGGCGTGCACTCGTATCTCGCGGTCCCGCTCATCGCGCGCGGCGAGGTGCTCGGCGCACTCGACCTGAAGCGGACCCGCAACCCGCTGTCGTTCGGCCGGGACGACCTGCTGCTGGCGCGGGAGCTGGCGGCACGCGCGGCCGTCCAGATCGACAACGCCCGCTGGTACCAGAACGCCCGTACCACCGCGCTCACCCTGCAGCGCAGTCTGCTGCCCAGCCATCCGCCGGTGACCGGCGCCCTGGAGGTGGCCTCCCGCTATCAGCCGGCGGGCGCGACCACGGAGGTGGGCGGCGACTGGTTCGACGTGATCCCGCTGGAGGGCCGGCGGACCGCGCTGGTCGTGGGCGACGTGATGGGCAGCGGCATCGACGCGGCCGCCACCATGGGTCGGCTGCGCACCGCGACGACCACCCTGGCCTCGCTCGGCCTGGACCCCGCCGTACTGCTGGAGCACCTGGACCGGATCACCGACGGCCTCGACCACTCCATCGCCACCTGCCTCTACGTCGTCCACGACCCGGACGCGGGCCGGTGCCGGATCGCCAACGCCGGACATCTGCCGCCGGTGCGGCTGAGCGCCGGGCACCGGCCCGAGCTGCTCGACCTGCCCACCGGGGCGCCGCTGGGCGTGGGCGGGGTGCCGTTCTCGACGACCACCGTGGACTTCGCCCCCGGGGACCGGCTGGTGCTCTACACCGACGGGCTGGTCGAGACCCGCCGCCACTCGCTGGACGAACGGCTGGACACCCTGCTCTCCCTCCTGGACGGGCCCGCCCGGGAACTGGAGGAGCTGTGCGACTTCCTGCTGCGCACCCTGCACCACCCCGACAACCACGACGACGTGGCACTGCTGGTGGCCCGGGCCCGGGACTGACCTGGGCCCCGCCGACACGGTTCACAGGAACTCGTTACCGGCTTCTTACCGTCGTTCTCCCACAATCGACAGCAAGGCGTGCGCCCGTGCCGCCGGGACGCAGGAGGTGAGCCGTGACGCAGGAACCGGATCGCGAACGCACCGACAAGGACGAGCACACGGGGAAGGACCGGCGGACCGCGAGGGGCGGGCGCTCCGTCCGCGGCCGCGCGGTGGTCGCGGGGACCACGGTGGCCGTGCTGGCGCTGGGCGGCACCGTCGCCTACGCGGCGACGTCCGGGGCGGAGCGCTCCGGCGGCGGTTCGCCGGCGCCGACGGCGTCCTCCCCCGGGCACGGGCGAGGCCATGGACACGGCCCCGCCTTCGGCCTCGGTGGCGCCGTGCACGGCGAGGCGACGGTCAAGGACCGCGACTCGGGCGAATGGATCGTACGGGTCTGGCAGCGCGGCACGGTGGAGAAGGTCGACGGCGACCGGGTCACCGTCCGGAGCGAGGACGGCGCCTCGTGGACCTGGACGGTGGGGTCCGGCACCCCCGTCCTGCGCGACGGCGGCAAGAGCACCGGGGCCGGTGCGCTGGAGAAGGACGAGTCGGTCAGGGTGGCGGGCACCCGGACCGGGGACACGCGGACCGCGGAGCGCGTGGTGTCCGGCCCCTTCGGCGACACGCCGAGGGACGGCGACGGACACGGCGGCCCGGGGCACCGCTGGGGGAACGGGCACCGCTGGGGCGACGACGGCCCCGAGGCCTCCGGCGAGGCCACCTGAGGTCCCGAGGCCCTGGAACGCCGAGGTCTTCGGGGTTCCGTGAGAGTCAGCCCTGGTGGATGGGGCCCCGAGGGCCCCGGCCCCCGACAGCCCCGAGATCTGCGGACCCGGAACCCGGGAACCGCCGACGCGGCGACGCCGGGAGGCCGGGTCAGGTCTCCGTGTCCGCCCGGTCGCGGGTGCCGGTCACCACCCATGCGGCCGACTCCTCGTCGGCGTGCACCCGAGCCGTCAGGCCGCTCCGGGTGAACGCCTCGACCGCGTGCGGGGCCTGACGCTCGCCGGTCTCGACCAGGAGGCGGCCGCCGGGCGCCAGCCACCGTGGTGCCCCGGCGGCCACCCGGCGCAGCACGTCCAGGCCGTCGCCGCCACCGTCGAGTGCGGTGCGCGGCTCGTGGTCGCGGGCCTCCGGCGGCAGCAGGGCGATCTCGCCGGTGGGGACGTACGGCACGTTCGCGGCGAGGAGGTCGATCCGGCCGCGCAGCCGCTGCGGAAGCGCCGCGAACAGGTCGCCCCGGTGCACCTGCGCGCCCCATTCGGCGAGGTTGCGGCGGGCGCAGCGCACGGCGGCCGGGTCGACGTCCGCCGCGTGGAGTTCGAGGGGGGCCAGCGCCGCGGCGAGGGCCGCGCCGACCGCACCCGAGCCGCAGCACAGATCCACCACCACACGGGCGTGGGGTGCGGCGGCGAGGGCTTGGTCGACGAGGAACTCGGTCCGGCGACGCGGCACGAAGACCCCCGGCTCCACGACGACCCGCCGCCCATGGAACTCCGCCCAGCCCACGACCTGCTCCAGCGGCAGCCCGCCGGCGCGGCGCTCCACCAGGTCCGCCGCCTCCGCGGCCGTGCCGGCGGTGGCGAGGATCAGGTCCGCCTCCTCCTCGGCGAAGACGCACCCCGCGGCGCGCAGCCGCGCGGCGACGGCTTCCCGCGAGGGGACGGACACCGCGGGAGCGTGGGACGCAGAAGCGCCGGGGCCGGGACCGGCGGGCTCGATCGGGGACACGGGCGGTCACCCTACCCCAGCGCCGAGGAGCCCCAACGGTCGGACGCCGACGGTCTCTTCGGCCTCCCTCTCAGACGCCTCGGCCTCCTCCTCGGACGCCCCGGCCTCCTCGGCGCGCCACCGCCCGGGACCGGCGAGCGCCGGGTGCGAGCGTTCGCGGCGGGCGGCGACGGCCACGGCCGCGAGCCCCGCCGGCTGCCGACCGCCGGCAGGCGGCCGAGCAGCGTCCCGACGGGGCGGCCCACGCCCTCGCTGTCGAAGTTCCCGGGGACAACCGGGTCCAGGTGCTGCCCCTGACCGACGCGGGCCGGGAGACCCTCGCCCAGGTCGCCGAGAGCCGCCGGACGGCGTTCCGGCAGCGGTCGGCGGACCGGCCGGCACGCGACCTGGCGCGGTTCGGGCGGTACCTGGTCCGGTACAACGCGTGGCCGCCCGGGGACTTCGGCCCGAGGACGGCGACCGGCGCGCGGGAGCGGTAGCGGCGCGCGGGAGCGCCGGTCCCGGGGGCCGGCGGCCGCCGCCGGACACGTACCGTTGACCGCGCAACCGTTTCCTCCGTGTCGCAGACAGACAGGCAGCACCCCGCATGGCACCACCCGACCACGTCACCCGAGGCTTCACCGGGCGGCCGCGCGTCCACCGGCCCGGCCTGCCGCCCGGTCAGTACGACGCGCGCGACGACTGGCCCGTGCTGTCCGCCGAGGTCACCCCGGACCTCGCGCCCGCCGACTGGACCTTCCGCATCGACGGCCTGGTGGCCCGGCCCCGCACCTGGACCTGGGACGAGGCGCGGGCGCTGCCCGGGTCGGCGTACGAGGGCGACATCCACTGTGTGACCGGCTGGTCGAAGTTCGGAGTCCGGTTCGGGGGCGTCTCCCTGGACGCGTTCTGGGCCGAGGCGCGCCCGGCGTCGTCGGCGACGCACGCCGTGGCCTACGCGCACACCGGCTACACGACGAACCTGCCGCTGGCGGACCTGACCGGCGGCCGGGCGTGGCTCGCCTTCGACTACGAGGGCCGCCCGCTGCCGCCCGAGCACGGCGGCCCGGCGCGGCTGCTGGTGCCCCACCTGTACTTCTGGAAGAGCGCCAAGTGGATCGCCGGGATACGGCTCCTCGACCACGACGAGCCGGGGTTCTGGGAGGCCAACGGCTACCACGAGCGGGGCAACCCGTGGAAGGAACAGAGGTACGCCGGTGACTGAGACCTCCGCCTGTCCGACCCGGTTCGCGGTGCCCGGCCGGATCGCCGTGGGGGCCGGGGAAGCGGGCGTGTGGCGGACCGCCACGCTGGTCCGGATCCGCCGGGAGACGCCGCGCACGTCCACCTTCCGGCTCGCGGTGCCCGGCTGGCCGGGGCATCTGCCCGGCCAGCACCTGATGCTGCGGCTGACCGCCGAGGACGGCTACACCGCCCAGCGCCACTACTCGATCGCCTCCGCCCCCGACGGTTCGGACCGGATCGACCTGACGCTGGACCACGTCGAGGGCGGCGAGGTCTCCGGCTGGTTCCACACCGTCGCCCGGCCCGGGGACCGACTGGCGGTGCGCGGCCCGGTGAGCGGCTTCTTCGCCTGGCCCGGGGACCGGCCCGCGCTGCTGATCGGGGCGGGCTCCGGGGTCGTACCGCTGATGTCGATGGTCCGCCACCACCGGGCGCGCGGCCTGACCGTGCCACTGCGGCTGCTGGTGTCCGCGCGCGGCCCCGAGGACCTGATCTACGCCCGGGAGTACGGCGCGGAGACGACCCCGGTGTTCACCCGGCGGGCGCCCGCGGGCGCCGCGGTCGGGCGGCTGGCCGCCGCGCACCTGGCCCCGCTGTTCGCCAAGGTGCCGCCCGGCGGCTGGGAGGCGTACGTGTGCGGCTCGAACGCGTTCGCCGAGCACGCCTCCCGGCTGCTGGTCGCCGCCGGACAGCCGGTGGACCGCATCCGCGTCGAACGCTTCGGCTGACCCACCGCGACCGGACCCACCCGGCGGCCGGTCATTCCGCGACCGCCCCCCCCCCCCA
>NZ_JBYIQX010000064.1:0-34031 GCF_057707805.1 Streptomyces sp. bgisy159
CGGCTTCCGTGTTCCGGGCTCGTCGACGCGGTCCGAGGCGTGGTAACACCACCCCACGCGTGTGCGGGTGATATACGCGGTACGGATCAGAGCCGACGCCGGTCCGGCTCCTGCGGACGCGTCCACCGACACCGAACGTGCTGAATCAGTTCCTCTTGCGCTTCTTCTTCGACCGTTTCCCGGCCTGCGGCCTGCCTCGCGAGGCTGTCTTCGCGCCCTTCGCCCGGCCGGTGGGCCTGGCGTGCGCCTCGGCCCGGAGGGCACGCAGAGCACGCCGCGCCTCCTCGGCCACTGTCGCGTCGTGATGACCGGAAAGCTCCTCGAGGACTGGCGGTGTGGCGTACGGATCGGCGACGGCCAGAGCCGCGACCAGGGCCTGGCCGCCTCCGGGCCACCCGGCCGCGGCCTCGTCGAAAGCGGCGCACAGCGCGGCGTTTCGTTCCGGCGACTGCGCTCCCTCGCCGTCACCGTCATCCGCCGCGTCGAGGCGGACGGCCATGCGATGGGTGAGGGCGGCGGCCAGGCGGATCTCCTCGAACCGGTCGGCCAGGTACGTCGCGCGGGCGGCCTCGGGTACCCGGGTGGAGTCGGCCCGGTGGCCGAGAGCGCGCAGGGTGTGCGCGGCGTGTTCTCCCAGTGCGGGGTCGTCGAGCAGAGTCTCCCAGGCCGGCACCGGGGCGGCCGCCGCGTCGAGCAGGCCGAGCAGGGCACGCCGACGGGCCGCGTCCGGCCCGGCGGGGGTGTCGGCGAGCGCGGCGAGGAGCTCGGACCAGCCGTCGGCGCCGCGACCGGACAGCCAGTCGCCGAGCGTCTTGCGGGCCGCACCTGACGGCCACCACTGGGCGGCGGCCACCAGCCGGCCCCCGTCCCAGGCCCGTACCGCTTCCTCGGTCGGGAAGGTGTCGGGGTCGACGTCCGGCAGGTTCGCGGTGCCGAGGAGCAGGCCCTCGCGGAGCAGGGCGTGGCCGAGCGGGGTGAGGGTGAAGGAGTCGCCGGTGCGCTCGGTGACGCCGAGGCCGGCCAGCCGGTCGATGACGCGGGCCAGGACGGCGGCGACGGGCCTCAGTTCGGCGCGGTCGTCCTCGGTCAGGCCAGGCAGCCCGGTGAGCGCGGAGAGGGTCTCGGGGTCCGGGAGTTCGTACGGGCCCGAGGCCGGGGTACGGACAGCGGTGGCGGGGGCGTACGACGGCGGGACGATCCACGCGTCCTGCAGCGCGGCCTGGCGGGCCACCGACTGCGCGGTCCCCGCCTCCTGATAGAGGAAGTAGAGCTTGGATAGATGCTCGCCGCGGTACTCCTCGGCGGTCTCCTCGTCCTCGGCCAGCTGGGCCAGGAGGGAGCCGAGGAGATCAAGGCCGAGTCCGGCCAGTTCTCCCGGGGCCCCTTCGCGCAGGACGACGGCGGCCGGTCCCTCGATGAGCGCGCCGTCCGGCGTGTCGGGGGACTCCAGCAGCAGGCCGACGGCCAGCGCGAGCCGGACGAGCGGTTCGTCGGCTGCTTCCGGGCGGTCCAGGGCTGCCGTGAGCGACTGTACGAGCGGTGCCGCGCGCAGCGCGCTGGCCAGCGCGTCGAGGGACTCCGGCAGCGGAACCGGGGCCAGCGGGTCGGGATCCTCCCCGAAGCACTCCAGGTGCTCCTGGGCGAGGGAGGCGGCCACGCCGAGCAGCGGCGCGGTGTGCCGGCCGCCCGGGGCCAGATGGGCGAACGGTCCGCGCATCAGGGCGTCGAGCCCGGCAGCTGTCCACCGGTCCGAGACCACCGCCGCCTGCGTCTCGTACCAGTCCTCCTCCCGGTCCGTCCCGTCCGGCGCCCCCAGCGGGGCGCCCGGGAGCAGCGGGCCCTGGCCGGGGTGGGACCGGCCACGCTCGTCCAGGGCCACGAGGTGCAGCCGGGCGGCGAGCTCGGAGCGGGCCCGGCGGGTGCGCTCTCCCGCCAGTGCCTGTTTCCAGGCCCCCGAGGCCGCCGGGCCACCCGCCGTCGCGCGGACCGAGAAACCGAGTGCCGCCGCGCGTTCGGCCGACGGACGGGCGGCGAACGATTCCAGCCATCCGCATACGGCGTCCGCGTCCCCGGTGTCCACGCCCTCGGCACGCATCAGCCCGGCGTACAGCCGTGGCCACGTGGTGCGTCCGGGAGCGGTCATCGCCTCAGTGAAGCCGTCGGCCAGCTCCCGCACCCGGGCCGCCAGGCGGGCCTGCCGCTTGGCGTTCAGCCGGCCCTTCTCGCGGGTGTGGTCGACGAGCGCGAGCAGCACGTCCACATAGCCCGGCAGCTCGGCCGGTGCGGCACCCGCGTACAGCGGCAGCAGGATGTGCAACAGCTCCTCGGCGAGGGGCTCGGTCGGCTCGGGCAGGCCGGTCCTACGGTGCCCGGTGCTCAGCGCGAGCAGCCCGGTCACGGCATCGGCCGCATGTGGATCGAGCGGGGTGCCGCGGTGTTCCGCCCAGGCAAGGAACGGTTCGAGGGGAAGGCTCAGGGGCGTACCGCTGTTCATCCGGGCAGGCTAACGCCGAGAGGCGCCCGGCAGCGCCGGAAACGACGATCCTCACCCTGCGCGTGCCGATAAATCATCCGCCCAGGTGGCGGGCTTGATCGCTGATCTTGATTCGTGCCAGTCCCTTGCCCGGCTCTCCGCGCATGTAGAGGGCTGGGACGGCATGATGATCTGTCATGCTGCCGCGCCCGGCCTACGTCACCGCGACCACCGCCGTCACGCTGCTGCGCCTGCTGCCGATGAGCGATCGGGACAAAGACCTCGAGATCATTGCGTTGCGGCATCAGCTGCTGGTGTTGCAACGCCAGCCCAGCTGTGTGCCCGCCGCATAGGCGACCGCGGTAACGCCGGCCCGGTCCACCAGATGGGTCCCTGGCACCCGCATCAGCGCCTCCCCCGCGCCCGCGGCAACCCACCCGCCCCGCTGAAAGGGGGCCTCCGCGCCGCCATCGTAGAGTCGCACGACGCTGAGGGCGGCGACTTCGCCACGGCCGGCACCGGGCGCTGCCCGACCGGGCCGTCACCCCCGGGGCCATCACGCCGTTGCGGGTCTGGCGGCCCTGCGCACCCCGCGAGGGGACGAACGCGGGGGCCGCCGACCGCCGTCCTGTCACAAGCGGCACCACGACCGTACGCACTGCAGACCTGCACCCGCCCGCTCGGAAAGCCTCCCGGGGGACACAGCTCAGCGCGAGGCCGCGCCGAGATGCTGCCCCTCGGGCCGCGCGCACGGTGCGCTCCAGAACTCCCGGGACCGCCGCCGACGGCGTACGCCCGAAGTCCAGCGCGTCGTGCAGTTCCTCGATAGTCCGCTCGGCATGCCGGCGCACGTCGCCGGGCACGTCACCCTGTTTCCGGACAAGCTTGGCGTAGATCGGGGCGGTTTCTACGGCACTCACGTTGCAACTGTTCCTCGCCATAGGAGACATACGCCACTCTTTCCCTGGATCAGCCATCTACTGGACACACCCCCACCTCTGCGACAGGACAACTCTTGACGGCCTCTGCGATCTGCTGGGCGGCCTGGGCGGGTGTGAGGTGCGTGGTGTCGACGACCTCGGCCTCGGCGTGCAGCCACGTGCGGGCCGCCTCGGCGTAGGGCTCAAGGTATTGGAGCCGGAACGGGGAGTTGGGGCCAAGAACGGTGTCGCCCGCGATGCGCTCGCGGAGGGTGCCCTGATCGGCATGGAGGACGAAGTGCCGGACTGGAATCGAATGTTCGGCGAGGCCCGTGCTGATCTCGCGCCAGTACTGCTCGACCAGGACAGTCATGGGCATCACCAGGCTGCCACCCGTGTATTCGAGGACGCGTCGGGCGGTCTCCACTACGAGCGGTCGCCACGGCGGCCAGTGCTGGAAGTTGTCCGTCCTGGGCAGCCCTGGCGTGATGTCCATGAGTGTCTCGCCGACCTTCTCGGCGTCGAGCACTCGTGAATCCGGGACCAGCTGCTGCACGAGTGCACTGGTCGTCGTCTTGCCTGCGCCGTGGGTGCCGTTGAGCCATACGATCACGAGACTCGACGCTAGCGTCGTGCGAGCCGCGGGAACGGGCATAACAGAAATCTGGTATGACTTGGGCGTGTCTCGGGATGGTGTCAACCGCCAAGATCAGCTGACACCTCTCTCGGCAGGTTGCGGTCGATCGCCCTGGCCAGTTACTCGGCGTGGGTGTCGAGTAGCGGTTTGAGCGCGCGGTAGTAGGGGTGCTGGTCTGCTGTTCTGAGCCAGTGGCAGACGTCGTGCCGCTGTCGGCTCCAGACGCCGCGGAGCGCCGGGTCGTGTGCGGTGGGCAGGACGCGAACTCGAGTTCTCCTTCGATGACGCGGGTCCAGATGTAAACGCTGACGGCAAGGCGTTTGCGATCATCGCTGATGGATGCCCGATGTCCCAGGAGGATCGGCAGCTGGGCGACCATGCGCTGCCAGCACGTCTGGTTTGAGGGCCCAGCCGTTCAAGGCTTCGCGGCGTTGCTGGTAGTCGATCAGGGGCCCTTCGTGGAGCTCGTCTGTGATGGCGTCGAGCGCCAGCTCGAAGTCGTGGAGTTTGCCGTGTGTGCGAAGGTACTGGGTCAGCTTGTTGCCGTAGCCGATGTCGGCCTGCCTTGAGGGACGTGACTTCGCCCATGACCTCCCGGAGCGTCGTGAATAGGATCAAGCAGGTGTGCATTGGCTTCTCAGCATGAATCGGGGGGATGAGATGAGAGGCGTCATCAGGGTGGCGGTAGCCGCAGCGTTCACGCTCGTGATCGTTGGATGCTCGTCCAACGCCGACCCGAAGGAGACGCGCGTGAACGGCGGAGGTGATACAGATCGAACAGCCTCCGCGCTGAACTTCGCCAAGTCGTATCAGGAAGCGGTCAACGACAATGACTGGCCACACGTTTGCCGAATGAGGACAGAGCGGTACCGCCACGGCACGGTCAAGCAATGTGTTGCCGACCACGACGAGCCCTCCGAGCCAACACCCTCGGAGGCCGAGACGTCTGCTCCACCGCCACTCGTACGAGCCGACGGTTCGACCGTCCCGCCTGTACAGAAGCCCACCCAAAGCGGACCTGACCGTGCCCAGCTTGGTCCGGTCGAAGCAACTCGTGCGAAAGCCGTTCCGGCCTTCGGTGATCACCCTGCTGGAACGGGCGTGATGGTCGAGTACACCTACACCTGGCCCGACGAGTCAGGGGTCTCGAAGCACGTGCTCCGTCTAGTCCGGCAAGGCGACAAGTGGCTGGTCGATCAGTTGGAAGACGTCGCAGACTCAGACGAGGCGCACGGTGATCCCGTCGGGGACGCGTTGATGAGGAGTTGAGCGGGCGCCTTGCCATGGGCCGGGCACCAGCGAAACACAGAATTCGACGGGACTGCTGTACACAGCGGAGTATGCGAATCGGTGGACCGCCTGCAGATGCAGCACCGGCCCCGGCCCTCAACCGCCGGGGCGCCGCCCGCCTGGTCATGTCCCGCCATGTGGTGTAGCAGCGATCAAGATGAAGCAGCAGGTGGCGTCCCCATCCGCCGGCCCCCGCTGCCAGCGCTCGCCTGACAGCCCGTCAAATGGATGCCACTCGTCGCGGCCGTCGTCATAGAGCCCGCGGGCCTGGCCTCGATGAAGCCTCCTCGCGCGCCACGCTCAAGCCGGCTGTCCCGCAGGACTGGGACCAACTCTGCCTACACTGCGGTCTTTTCATGGGGATTTCGCACGGTAGGGCTGGACTGGGAGACCCTGCCCGTCTCGTCGTCTCGTGCATCCTTCCCCGAGGAGTCGGGGGTGATTACGCCGTAATCACCCCGGCGCGTCGCCTGGGTCAGTTGAGTTGATTACGGCGTAATCAACTCGGAGGGGACTCAGCCGCCTAAAGCTGCCCTAGCTAACGTGTCGATGGTGTAAACGATCACGGACGTTAGTATGGTGTCTCGCATGAGTTCGCCAGCCACCTCCAGCGACCGCGAGAAGGTCGTCTCCAAACTGCCGGGATGGCTCCGGCAGAACCTCAAAATCAGAGCCGCCCAACACGGCATCGAGATCCAGGCAGCGGTCGAGCAGGGCATCAACGACTGGTGCAGCCTCGCCTCCACCCCAGCCACCATCGACACCGCCGGCGCTGATTCCTTCGCCACCTTCCTGCCCACCGGGCAATGGGAGACCTTCCGGCAGACCGCCGCCGACCGGCGTGTCTCCCTCATCCAGGGTCTGGCCCAGTCCGTCCAGCTCTGGCTCGACGCCAACCCCGCCCCGAACATCAAGCGGCCCTCGATCACCCGCCGCATCATCGTCTGCAACCAGAAGGGCGGCGTCGGCAAGACAGCCATCACCGCCGGCCTCGGTGAAGCACTCGCCGAAGACCCCAACACCCTGCACCCCGTGCGCGTCGCCAAAGCGCTCACCAAGGCCCTCCGCGCCAGTGAGACGCACGACGACAGCGAAGCAGCAGACAACCCTCTCGACATCGAGAACCTGCCTGGACCCGGCCTGCAGGTCCTCCTCGTCGACTTCGACCCGCAATGCCACCTCACCAACCAACTCGGCGGCAGCCCGCTGCCGATGAACGGTGACAGCCTCACCAACCACATGGCGGGCGACCCCAAGGGCGACTTGCGCGACCTCATCGTCTCCGTCGACGACGACACCTTCAGCGGCCGCCTGCACCTCCTACCCGCCTGCAACGACGCCTTCCTCCTCGACGTACGCCTATCAGCAGTACGAGCCCGCGAAGCCGCACTCGAACGAGCACTGGCCCCACTCGAAGCCGATTACGACGTAATCATCGTCGACTGCCCGCCCAGCCTGGGCCTCAGCATGGACGCCGCCGCCTACTACGGCCGCCGCCGCGACGGCGAAGCCCCCGGCCAGTCCGGAGCCCTCATCGTCGTCCAAGCCGAAGACAGCTCCGCCGACGCCTACGACCTCCTCACCACCCAGATCGACGACCTCCGCAACGACCTCCAGATCGACATCGACTACCTAGGCATCGCCGTCAACCTCTACGACTCCCGCCGCGGATACATCGCAACCTCCTCACTGCAGGGCTGGGTTGACATAAAGGATCCGAGAGTCATCGGGCTCATCAGCGACCTCAAGGAACAGAAGGAAGCAGTGCGGGTGAAGAAACCCCTGCTGTCCTACGCCCCCAAATCGCAGCAGGCCGTGGGCATGCGCGCACTCGCAAGGGAGGTCTTGTGAGCAAGGCGGACCAGCTCGGAGCCGGACGCTTCGGCGGGGGAGTGCGCCCAGTCAGTGCACGCCGCCAAGCCGTCGCTGCCGCAACCGGCACCCCCACCGAGGGCGTCGCCCCGCCCACAGAACTCCCCGTCCACCGCATCAGCCTCAACCCGGACAACCCCCGCTCAACTCTCGGGGACCTCACCGACCTCGCGGGCAGCCTGAAAACCCACGGCCAGAAGCAGGCCATCACGGTCATGAACCGCGACGCCTACGTCAAAGCCAACCCCCAACGCGAAGCCGACCTCGAGCCGGACACCACCCACGTCGTCGTGGACGGCAGCAGCCGCCTCGCCGCCGCCCGGGAAGCCGGCCTCACCACACTCAAGGTCATGGTCAGCGACGACCAGGGATCCAACCCCCTCGAACTCCTCGAATCCGCACTCGTCGCCAACATCCACCGCCAGGACCTCGAAGAACTCGACGAAGCCCGCGCTCTGCAGCGCCTGCTGGAGATCCACGGCAGCCAGCGAGCCCTCGCCAAACGCCTCCACCGCTCCCAAGGCTGGGTCTCCCAACGCCTCGCCCTGCTCAACCTCACCCCCGAACTCCAAGCCCGAATCGGCAAGGAACCCATCGACCTGCTGCGCGCGGTCGGCAACAAGCCGCCGGAACGCCAGGAAGCTGCCTTGGAAGAGCTCAAAGCGCAGCGCGTGAGCAAGGAACAGGCGCAACCCACCAAGCGCCAGACGACGCCGCCGACAGCGGAGGCAGCCGGAGACGGCACCGAGAGCAAGCAGGAAGGTGATTACGGCGTAATCACCGACGCCCGGAGCGATAGTCCGTCCACCGGCAACAGCCACCCGGAGGCCGCGAGTCTTGGTGGCGCCTCGGTCAAGAGCAGCAGGACGCCTGCGGAAGCGATTCCCGAACCTCGTACCGGCCTCTCCGCGGAGAAGGACTCAGACGTCGGCGCGGGGCGGCAGCCCCGCCCGGTGCCCTTCGACAACCCCGGCGAACTCGTCCTGCTGCTCGACCGGAGGGTGGCGACCGACGACGCCTTCTTCAAACTCCTGCAACTGCTGAGCAGCAAGGCACTGGACAGGGACCCGGCGCGGCTCGGAGAACTCGCACGCACCCTTGTGGAGCAAGCTGCCACACGAGTCGACTGACCGGCGAGCCCGGCTCGCGGGCGGCCTCATTCACGCGCGATGTGGCCGCCCGCACAGCCGGCTCGAAGGCCACCTTGCCTGCCCACCACTGGCCTGCTTCTTGCAGCGCCTGCGCGAGGCATCGAATCAGTCAACCTCTGACTGCAATTCCTGCTCTCAAGTCATTCCGCTTCACAGAAACCTCACAGTTCAAGCCATGACGCCTCAGCGATTCCGCATGCACTGGCCGCGGGATCGACTTCATGCCATGTCCCTCACGCAAGCTGTATCTAGCAGCCGTCCCCTCTCTACAGTGGTTGGCGCGCGGCAGGGAGAAGCTGACCACTTCGCTCGCTGAGCTTCTGACGGCGAGGGGGCATCGCAAGATGTGCTCTGCCCTCGTTCTGCAAAAGAGGGGGGAACGTGAAACCTGTGAGGAAGGCCGCGGCGCCCGCATGTGCAGTGCTTGCTGTGACTGGGGTCATGCTGGCTGTCTGGCCCGCCACACACCACTCCGAGCGTCACACCTCTGATGCGCGTCCGGCCACGGCTGCTCAAGAGCCCGTCGCGACGGCGCAGGTGGGGGATCCCGAGGATCCGGCAACATGGAAGCTGCCCATTGAGGCATACGAGCCCACGAAAAGGGAGAAGCGGCTTGTCTCCTCGGCCCGCGACCTCGAGATCAAAGAGTGCATGAGAAACGCCGGATTCCCGGACTGGACGCCTGCACCCGACCTGCCCACCGTGGGCGGGACCACGCTGACCGACTGGCGATACGGCATCCACGACCTGGAGCAGGCCCAGCAGTTCGGCTACCACCCGGACCCAGAACAGCAGGACGCGTACGATGCGGCGCTGGCAGCCGACCAGTCCGCCGAGGCCGACCAGGACGTTCTCCAAGGCTGTGCGTCGCAGGCCGGCAGTACGGCTCCGAGCCTTCAGGGCTCCGCTCTTGTGAATCAGATCAGCGGGGACGCCTATCAGAAGGCCATGGACACCCCTGAGGTCAAGGAAGTGTTCGCGAAGTGGGCGGCGTGCATGCAGGACAGCGGTTACACCTACGCCATGCCCATGGACGCCGGTGATGATCCGCGCTTCTCCACTGGACCGGACGAGATCAGCCAGACGGAGAAGGACACCGCCGTGGCCGACGTCACGTGCCGGGACAAGTACCACGTGGAGAAGGTGTGGTTCGACGCCGAGGCGGCGATCCAGGCCGAGGCGATCGCTGAGCACATGGACGAACTCAACCGGGAAAAGGCGGGCATCAGGTCAGCCGTCGCCAAGGCCCGCTCGGTCAACTGAGCGAAGGGGAGAGGCAAGTATGCGAAGGACAGCCTTGCTCGGTGCCGCTTCCTCTGCGGCCGTCGCTCTTGGCCTTGTCGGGGCACCGGCTGCGCAGGCCACCAACCCGGGTGGTGACGACTTGAACCTCTACAGCATGGAGGCGTGCGAGCTACCGGGGAAGTCGGACTTCAAGTTCACACTCTGGTACAACTCAGGCCAGGGTGGCTCGTGGCGGAACGTGCGTTACCCGGTCTACAACTTCGACGAGCTCAGACCGGGCGACTGGCACACACACCCGCTGAAGTTCTGCCTCTTTGGCGCCAGCAGGCCCTGGCCTGGGTCGCTTCAGCGAGTGAAGAACAACGCCGCTTCCGGAGAGAACTTCCACTACAAGTACACAGCCCGCGTCTACTTCAGGAGCGGCTACAAGGGCGCCCAGGACGCGATGGCCCCATACCAGCACATCGACCGGTTCCCGCACGTGTACAACAACAACGCCTCCTTCCAGTTCACGTAGGCCAGCAGCACATCCCTTCATCCAACCGCCGCAGATCCGCTCCCCGTACGTGATCTGCGGCGGTTTCCTGTCTGCGCACAAGGACCGCATTCCAGGAGGGTGCAGTTGAGAGGGCACAGCTATGTCCAGAGGGGGATCGCGGGTCTTGCAGCCACCGCAGTCCTGTCCGGCCTCCTCCAGACCACCGCCGCTGCGGTGGACACGCCCAACCCCGGCCCCAAGCCAGCAGCCGCGGAACCAGAGCCGCCGATACCGTCCGCAGTGCCTGCCAACCAGCGGCTCCGGTTACTCGGCAAGGACTGGAAGGCATCCCCCGACCGGGCTGTAACCACTACAGCTGGTGCCGGCGGACTGAAGATCCTCGTCGCGGACAGCAAGGACGCCTACGAGTGGCGGACGATCGCCACGCTGGCCGAGCCGAGCATGCCGGCGGACACGTGGGTCGGCAACATGTGCGTGCTGGACCGGGAGCACGTGGCCGCCGTCTACGCGCCGCGCACGTTCGCCAACAAGCCGGACCTCATGCAAGGCGGTGCGTTCACCGCGGTGGTCGACGTGAAGACCGGGCGGGTCACCAAACTCCCATTCACGGCCTCGCTCGCCTACTTCGACCCGTCCTGCAATCCAGACACGCATACAGCAGCCTTCACTGCGTTCCGTGACAACAAGACGCGTCTGATCACCGTCACCTCGAGCGGAAAGGCCATGGCCGACGTCACCGCCGTGGGACAAGTCACCTCTGCAGTTCCTGTCAATGACGGCGTCATCGCGGCACGCGGCACGCACCTTGTACATGCAGACCGTCTCGGAAGCGTCAAGAACGTGGCTACCACGGACAGCGTGCCCTTCCAGATCCACCCCACGCGCGTCGGTGTGGCGTTCATGGACCGCACAAGCGACACAGCGACTGCCCAACTGTGGACCGGGCGTGGGAAGCCGTCGATGCTGGCATCCGGCAAGCTCGGCGACGTCGCTCTCAAACAAGGCACCAGCGGCCGGGTGTTTCTCACCGGGCACGCCCACAACATCCACCTAGCCGACAGCGACGTAACCCGGCTGGAGGTCTCGGCGGACACCGAGATATCCAGCCACGGTCGATTGGCAGTCGACCCAGTCCTCACCCCGGGCGTGAGAGCAGGCCTGAACCGAATCAAGAACGCGGGTAAAGGCCTCGACAAGGTCGAACCCGCACCGCCGGAAACCAGCCCCTCCGCCCCCTCGAATCCCACGGACGAGGGTGCCACCACGCTGACCGTTACGAGCACCGTGACCCAGACGGGCGAGAAGATCAACCAGGCGGTGTCGGACACAACCAGTGCCAGGGGGAAGGAGTCCGTCTCACCTGCCTTGCGCGCCAGCGGCGAGCGGCCGCCCGGCAAGCCCAGACGGTCCCCAGCCGATGACGAGCGAGAGCACAATCCGGTCGACACGGACCGTTGGTGCTCCATTCCCCGCAATGACGTCCACATGCTCGCCCTGCAGCCAACCCAGAATCAAGTCGAATGGGCCGTTGACATGGCAATCCGCGGCGAACTACGCGGCAAGTGGATCAAACAGGGAGGCTGGCGTTCCCAGGCCGGCCTGGGAACCATCGACCCACAAGGCCTGTTCCCGCCCCCCACTCTGCGCGGCGGCGGGCGGATCCCTGCCCAGGTACTGCTCGGCGTGCTCGCCCAGGAGTCCAACCTGTGGCAGGCCGAACCCGGCTCCATACCCGGACAGATGGGCAACCCGCTCGCAGCGATCGCCGGGTTCTACGGTCACAAGGGGACATCGTCCGAGGAGTACTGGAAGATCCACTGGCAGAATTCCGACTGCGGCTACGGCGTCGGGCAGGTAACCGACGGCATGCGCCTGGCAGGCCACGAGAAGCCCGACGAGACGCCCCTGCCACCGGCGAAACAGAAAGCCGTCGCCCTGGACTACGCAGTCAACATCGCAGCCTCCATGTACATCCTCGCGGACAAGTGGAACCAGGTGCACACCGACGGGCAGACCATCACCGTGAACGACGACGATGCGTCCAAACCGGAGAACTGGTTCGCCGCGCTGTGGAACTACAACCTCGGCTTCAACGAGAACAAAGGTGGCGGCAAGCCGTGGGGCCTGGGCTGGTACAACAACCCGGCCAACCCCTTCTACCCGCCATCGCGGCACCCGTTCATGAGCGACCCGCGCGACGCCGCAAAGCCCCAGAACTGGCCATACCAGGAAAAGGTGATGGGCTGGTCCGCTTGGTCCATCGACACCGGCTACTCCTACTCCACCGACGGACGCCAGGACTGGCCCGGTGAATCCGGCTACTCCACTGCCGGGTTCCGCCCCGCCTGGTGGATCAACCCCGCACAGCGCGACCTGGTGAAGCCGCCGCTGGACGCCTTCTGCAACGCCACCAACAACTGCAACTCCGACAGCCCGCCGAACTGCCCGGACGAGGAGTGCTACCAGCAGTACTGGTGGCGCGGGTCCAACGTGACCTGGAAGGCGCATTGCGACACCGACTGCGGCCACGAGAACATCAAGTACGTCACCCTGCGTGAAGAACCTGGACGGGGCACCCGGCTCAAGAACGGGACTCCGAAGTGCGAAGACGAGGACCTGCCCTCCAACGCTCTGATCGTCGAATCGGTGCCCGACCACACCAACACCTATAGCTGCGCCGCGAGCGGCGCCGATGCCGGGCACTTCGAGTTCACCTTCAACAAGGATCCCTCCGCCAACGGCCCTGGTCTTGGCCCCTATCCGGCGAAGGGTGATCTGCACCAGGTCGGCGGCGGCCGCGGCGGCCACTTCTGGTTTGCCCACACCCGCAACGCAGCCCACCTCGGCGGCGACAGCGGGCTGATGACCGTGACAGGCACCTGGACGTTGGAGAAGAGCACCTCCTGGGCTCGAGTCCTTGTACATCTGCCCGACACAGGCGCCCACACGAGGCAAGCCGCCTACAAGATCAGCGGCGCAGACACCACAAGCAGTGTGAGGATTGTGGAGCAGCGGGCCAACCGCTGGGTTAGCCTCGGTGCGTTCCGCTTCACTGGCACCCCGCAGGTGACACTCACGAACGCCACCGCCGATGGGACAGGAGACGAAGATGTCGCCTGGGACGCGGTGGCCTTCCAGCCGCTGCCGCGAAAACCGAACCACATGGTCGTCGCCATGGGCGACTCCTACTCGTCCGGCGAAGGGGCGTCGGAAGGAAACCGGGACTACTACCCGGAAACCAATTACCGCGACAAACGCAATGACGCCACCCGCGACGCCTGCCACCGTTCCCGTTACGCGTGGTCCCGGCAGGCGAAGATTCCCGGTGAAGCCCTCCCGGTCTCTGATCTGGACGACTCATGGAGTGCACGGATGGATTACCATCTCATCGCCTGCTCCGGAGCCCGCACATACAACGTCCTGACTGATATGCAGGACAACGGCGGGGAGATACCGCAGATCAAGCAGGGATATCTGGATCAGAACACCACGCTTGTCACCGTATCCATCGGAGGAAACGACGCCCGGTTCTCCCACATTGTACAAAAGTGCCTGCTCTCCTTCGGAGTCGGCAACTGCAACGACAAGACGTTCGACAAGCCGGACAGTCACGTCGGCGGGCGGGACGAGAAGTTCGTCGGGCAGGAACTGCGAACGGCTGTCCCGGGCATCATCGATGAGATCGTCCGCCCGGACATCGTGAAGACTCTGATGGCGATCCACAGCGAGGCGCCGTACGCGAAGATCACCCTCATGGGCTACCCGCCCTTGATCTCTGATAATGGATCCTGCCTGCGGGTCGGCGTCGGAGCCGCGCAACTCGGACTGTCCGCAGATTCCGCCAACTGGCTCAACGACATCGCCGGGACGCTCGCCACGGCGATGGAGGGTGCCGTCGAAGACGCAAACGAGCAGGGTGTTCTCGCATGGTTCTCGAACCCCAAGAACGACTTCGCGGGCAAAGCTGTGTGCGGTGACCCTGAACAGGTCCACGGCATCGTGAAGACCCTTGTCGACTCCGATAATCCGGTAAGGGACTGGCCGGTCCTCAGAAGCTATGGCCTGTCCGCCCAGTCGTTCCACCCGAAGGTAGGCGGAGCGCGCCTGTACGCGAACTCCCTTGAGCGCACCATGGCAAACATGGGCCTCTGAGCGGGGAGTGGTTCTGGGGCAGTTCTGGTCTGGGCTGCCCCAGAACTTTCTGAGTACGCATACTCATGCACCTTCTGGCCGGCTCGGTGGACAGTGACAAGAGACATCAGGGAGGGAGCAGTGGTGAGGCGTCTTCGACGGGCCAAGAGCGTGATGGGGTCCCTCTTCACCGTCACGTTGCTGGCGATATCCGCCTGCTCGCCCCAAAACCGCGCCACGAGCCCGAAGACCGTACGTAAGCTTGCGGGCAGCATCCAGGCAGCGGAGGCCCGGCAGAAGACGGAGCAGAACCTTCGAGACGTGATACACGCCTATGCTGATCACACCCCGCTCGATCTCCGCCTGGTAACCGTGCGCGATATATGCCGCGGAGGAACGGCGAAGGAATGGCTCGATCCGGGGGGCGACGACCAGTACAAGATCAAATGCTCGCTGTACGTCACCGCCTACTACAGTGCCGCCCCCCAGAGCATGGGAGACGTTCTCGACGGCATCCTGGACGCGGGCGACCGTCCCGCCTCCCACATCCCGTTCGGCCACGACGACTACCGCAGCAACCTTGTCGACTACTACCGCCAGCACGGGCCGAACCCCTTGGGGCCGGCGGCACCGGAGCCGACACATATGACCGACCCGTCCCAGACCCTGTCCTGGGACCCGATACACGACCACAACCCAGGTCTGCAGATTCAAGAACCGGATGAGTGCCTGCGCGACGACCCACCCGTCACACGCTGCGTGAACGAACCGGAGTCGGAAACAGTTGCCGGTATCCGAAAACGGTACGGCATGGCGTTCAAACTGGACCTCGGCTCCTCCGACTACTACACCGTGTTCAAGAACGGGCAAACGCATGCAAACTTCTGACCCTTTTCCGGGTCTTCGAAGTTGAGCGGGGTGTGACTTCAGGCAGCCTGCCGCACCGTCACTGACGGTCAGCGAGAGACGAGTTGGGCCCTGGATGCAGGAAGCCCGTGGTCGTGGGTGATCATGACTGTTCTCTACGCAGCTTGATCACCTGGACACACGGGCTTGGACAACAATACGACGTTGCTGCTCGACCTGGACGGCCTGGCCGTTCAGAAGGTCGAGCAGCTCGCGGACGGCACCCGGCGGGTGCACCTGACCACCGCGGACGAGGCCGCGCGGGCCTGCCCCTCCTGCGGGGTGTTCGCCCTACGCGTCAAGGGCTTCATGCACACCCGCCCGCGCGATCTGCCCTACGGCGAGCGGGGGCTGGAGCTGGTCTGGCGCAAGCGCCGCTGGTACTGCACCGAGCCGGAGACCGTGCCGGAGCGTGCTGATGAGGTGGTTGGGGTCGGTGAAGGCGGTCAGGTGGCGGTGGGCCAGGTCCGCAGCAGAGCAGCGATCTTCCCGGCCGTGCAGGCAGGGTCAAGGAGCAGGTCCCTGAGGGCGACGGCGTCCTCATGGCCGGGCTTGACTGTGATCCCGGCAGCTTCGAGGTACATGACGCCGGACGCGGCGGCCACAGCCATGTTGGAGCGCTCCAGCCAGCGGCACCGGCCCAGCGTGTGCACCAGTGCGGCGGCTCTGGCGTAGGGGCCGTCGTAGACGGGCTGCTCGAACAGTTCTGCCCGGTGGCGGGCGACCGCGCAGACGGGGACGCCGTAGTCCTCGGGGGCCGGATCGTTCGCTCCGGCGGCCTCGGCCACCTGCAGGATCCAGGGAACGTCGATGTGCAGGTGCATCAGGCCGCACGCGCTCCCTGCGGCTTCTGCTGAGCCCGTTCAGCCTCGTCGAAGACGCTCTGGTGTTCGGCCAGGAAGCGGGCAGCGGCCTCCACCGCTCGGGCGCGCAGGCCGCTGGCGTCGTCCTGCACCAGCCGGGCGAGGTAGTCGCCGATACTCAATCCCAGGTCGGCGGCGCGCTTCTTGGCGAGTTCGGCTACGTCCTCGTCCACGCGCGCGCCCAGCTGTGTCTTCGCCATACCAGCATGGTAACACTTGTTACCGGGGTGGGGGTGTCCCAGTCCCCGTCGAAGGAAGAGGGCGGCGAGCAGGCGCACGGACCCGCCGGGGAGCTGACCGGAGCGGTGCCGGTGGGGGCCGCAGCGGGCCAGGCTCCGATCCGGAACCGTGTCGCCGTCGCCACGGGACGCCTTGAGGGCGGCCGGGGGCGCGGCCTTCGCGTCCGCGCGGTTCTCCAGGACGCTGCCAGCAGGCGGAGGACTGTCAGCGGCCTCCGAGGGATGCGGCGGATGGCCGCTGCCGAGCTACCCGCTTCGGCGCGCGCAGAGCAGGGGAGCGGGCGGTCTCCTCAGGTCTTGATCCCGGTCACCAAACACCCGCCCGGTCGCACCAGCAGGGCAAGAGCGTACGTGGCCTCCGGCGATCGGTGCGGCACGAGAAACGGCAGTTCCGTTCGCGTGGCGCCACCGGGCTGGCATCACCGGTGGATTGGATTGCCCAGTTCGTCGATGAGGCGCCGGTATGTTTCGAAGGCCGGCTTGGGGGTGTAGTCGTCGCGCAGAAGACCGAAGCGGTGGAAGATCCCCTCGGCAGTACTGTCGGCGTCTCGCAGGGCGAAGAACGAGTATCCGTCGACGTTCAGACCGGCGGCGAGGGCGTCCACGGTCCGCACGACGGTTTCGAGGACCGCGGCCTGTCGCCGCTCGCTGCGGCCGGGGCCGGTGGGCCAGCCGTTCTCGCAGATACGGATCGCGACGCTCTCGGGGATGCCGGCCTTTGGCAGGTCGGTGCGCCGGAACGCGGTGAGGACCGCGGTGACCGCTTCCGCCAACTGCTCGGCGTCGATGGGACGGAACACGTCCGGGAAGAAGTCCAGACCGACGTAGTCCAGGTTCCGCCGGAAGCGGGCGTCGGCCAGGGCGCCGAGCTCGGACCAGAAGGTGTCCGCCGGATTGAAGGTCGGCACGGCGTTGAAGCCGACCGAAAGGCTGTGCCCCAGGGCCCGGGCCTCTTGCTTTGCCGCGACAACTCCCTCAACGAGCGCGTTCAGAACGTTGGGGCTGCTGCCGTCGACCACGGGCAGGTCGGCATTGGGCTCTTCGCAGATCTGGACGGATGCCAGGTGCGGCCCACCGGTGCGGACGGCTTCGCGGACGAACTCCAGCCACCCCTCCAACTTGCCGGACGGCTCACGGAACTGCAGCACGAGGTCCAGCTTGCGGCCCCGCTGGAGATACGTCTCGGGATCGGCGGGCGTGGGCGGTTCCAGCGGCGTCACGGTGGCGGCGAACGAGCGGTAGGCGCGCACCGAGAGCGTGGTCGTGTCACCTTGGAGCGCGTCAAGCGCCTCGGTGATGCGGTCCGGCAGGTCCGGGCGAACCGGGCGAACGATGCCCTGGTCGTCGCCCAGGATCCCACCGGGATAGATGCCGAAGTGCAAGGTCATGCTTACCCCACCCCAGAAAATCTTGGTGTCACTCCAAATTTGTGGTGACACTATCATCTGGGCATGGGCCTTAGAGAGATCAAGAAGCAGCAGACCCGCACGGCGATCGCCGACGCGGCCCTGCCCCTGTTCCTGGAGCGCGGCTTCGACCAGGTCACGGTCGCCGAGGTGGCGCGGCATGCAGGCGTCTCCACCAACACTGTGTTCAACTACTTCCCCACCAAGGAAGACCTCTTCTTGGATCGCCAGGCAGAGGTAGAGGGCCATCTCGCCGCACTGGTACGCGACCGTGCACCCAGTACCTGCCCGGTGGAGACCATTCGAGACGACCTGCTGACCGCCCTGCGGCACGACGACCCCACGCTCGGGCTCCACCCGGACGCGCCCCGGTTCTGGCAGGTCATCGACGGCAGCGTCACACTGCGCGCACGCGAACGCGAGATCAGCGAACACGCCGAGGCCGCGCTGGCGACCGCCCTGACCGAACACCCGCCGAACACCGCCACCGGACCGAACCACGCCAATCACCCGGCGCTCACACTCCTCGCAGGCGCCATCGTTGGCATACACCGGGCCGCCCTGCGCGAACTGCAACGACGAATCCTGTCCGGCGAACCACCCACGGACACCCGCGACAGCGTCGCCACAGCAGCAGCCCAGGCATTCAACCTCCTCTGCTCCGGGCTCCACCCAGCCGCAGACCAGACGCCACAGGAGCTACAGCTCCCTCAGTAACCCCGCAGCCCAGCCGAGGCATTCAGGCAAGCCCAATACCCGGCTCCACCATTAGTGGCGGAGCCGCCGTCCGGTGTCTTCGCCGGGTTGTCGGCAGCCATCGCGTCGAGCTGGGCAGGTGCCCCGCTCAGGTAGTGGGTGAGGGTCACGAACACCAGCCGCCCGCCCGGCGTGCGCGCGGCCGCCGGCACCAGCTCGCGCGGGTCGGTGAAGTCCACGGTGCCGAAGACGTTGTAGAGCACGTCGTACGCGACGGGCGTCGCCTGCAGGTGGGGCACCGCGTCGGACTGCACGACACCCCGGCGATGGTGGCGACCGACTGCGGCGAGGTCCTGGCCCAGAACGCGCTGTCACGGGCGCTGAGCGGAGACGTCCTCGCTTGCCCGTCCCAAAAACGCAACATGATCCGCCGCTTCTTCCTGGTCCGAAGGCTGGCCTGTGCGAGGCGGTCGCCGTGCGCGGACGGTCTCGGCGCAAGTCGTGCTGAACCGTTTTGTGATCGGGGAAGCTGCGGGTATTGCCGGTGGATGGGGGTGGGCGCAGGCTCGCTCGGTCAGCGCTGCCAGCCAGTCGGCGGGCCGTCCCGGCCGGGTAGCGACGGCGCGCGCAGGCTCCGTTTCCCAGAGCGGAGCGGGACGCTGAGCCAGGGTCACCCGCTACATGTCGTCGTCCGTGAGATGAATCCTGAGCCCCATGGCACGGTGTCCCCTCTTCCTGCCCACTGTTCTCGCCGTCGCGTGCGAGGACGGGGACAGAGCGGGGCAAGGAGCCGTCATTTCCAGTCATCCCGTGCTCCGCCGATGCAGCGCAGCAGACGGGGGGCGGCTCTCCGCGCCTACGGGTCGGTCCATCCTCGGCCCCTGAGGGCCTCCGATGCACCGACGGGGCCTGCAGGTGATCCGGCGGCTGCGGCTCGCTGGGCGGTGTTGTGGGACAGCGTGGCTGGGGCCGGTGGGGCCTGATGGAGGCACACGTGGCGGGTACTTCGTCGGCTCCAGCCGCATCGTGGCGTGCTTTCGTGGGCTGAGGACGGGGGAGGGAAGCGAAGCATTTTTGCCGAACTGTGGGAGGGGGTACGGATGTGGACGCCTCGCAGGGAGGCACTAAGGGATGCCATGCGCGACTGCTTTGCAAGGCGCGGTGTGTACGGGGGAACGCCGCAGGTGACAGCCTGTCCCACTGCTAAAGAGGGCACGGGCACGGAAAGCGCCTTGACCTGCAAAAAGGTCCTCTTCCACCCAGACCTGACGATCTGGCACCCAGTTCGCTACATCGTGCACCTGGTTCCTGAGAACAGGGCAGACCGCTCCTGGGACCCTGGTGCCCATGCTGTGAGGACCGTGAGCACGGTTCCAGAACCTGACCAGATTGACGTCAGGTTCATCAGCATGCGCCGCGTCCGGGCAGGAAGACCGGAGGGGTGAATCGGCATCAGGTTGAGCGACACGCCCTGGAAGCAGAGTTCATGAACTGTGTGCTCATGTACGTTAAGTTCATCTAGTCGGCCTGAGAGCCGAGGCTCATGTACGTCGAGGCAATGCCCAGCCATGGAGGGCCCGTTGGGAGCAGTACGCAGACTCGTCGATGCGGACACGGGCGAGGCCATCCCCTACGCGCCCTATGCCTTCTCCGGCGAGCACATCCAGGTCGACAAGGCGAGAGTCGCAGCAATCACCGAGAGCAAGGAATTCACCCCGAGCCAGAAGTACCTGGTGCTGTGGTGGATCGGAGTCTCTCCCCAGGGCATGGCACCGTTGAGGGCGACCGGCGCGGACATCGCCAAGAAGGTCGGGATGACCGCCGATGCCGTCGGCAAGATCAACCGGAAACTGCTCAAGCGGCGCATCCTGATCGAGCGCGGCCGGATCGGCAACTACAGGCTCTACCGGATCAGCCCGTACATCGCCTTTCACGGGACCGGGATCGAGCAACGGGAAGCGATCAAGTCGTGCAACCCGCCGGACATCCCCGGCTTCGACAACACGTCCCCTTCGTGGTGGGAGGCCCAGTGAACAACGACGACAAGCGAAAGCTCCTGGACGTCCTCCACCGCACTGCTGGCATGACCGCCAACCAGCGGCTGGTGGTCATGCTCTACGCGATGCACCCCACCGACCGCGCCGGCGCAGTCGTCGAAACCGGCGCCAACCTCGCCAAGCTCGTCGGTATGTCCCCGACCGTGTTCTCCCGCACCCGACGCCAGGTCGTGGAAGCCGGATGGCTCGAGGAAACCGAGCGGCTGGCACACATCAGCTACTACCGGCTCAGCGAGAAGAGCACCGGCGAGGACGTCGTCGTCCCTCTGCGTCGCGCAACCTGAACGGCTTCAAGAACCGGAACTCATGTACGTGAGGTCAATGAGCACCGATGCTGGGATCGGTGCTCATTGACCTCACGTACATGAGCTTCCCGTCGTCACGCACGGACGAAATCAGCCAGGCCCCTGGTCAGCCTCTCTCCGACGGCGTCGAACGCTGTTCCTGCCAAAGCGCTGTGGTCTGTCCTTGTTCAGGAAGCATGCACCGCCAGCGGATGCACGCCCCGAGCGGACACCCGCGCGTTCCGGGACACTGCCCGGCCCTGGAGCCCGTTTCTGCGCGGCATCGAGCCCTACCACGATCTCATCCGCACCGTCGAGGAAACCGTGGCCCACCCCGACGCCGTCATGACCTTCGCCTACGACTGGCGCCTGCCCGTGGCCGTCAGCGGCCGCAGGCTCGCCCAAAAGGCCCGCGAGCACCTGCAGCGCTGGCTCGAACACCCCGCATACGCCGGCGCCCGGCAGCAAGCCGTCGACGAACGCCCGGCCCAACTGGTCTTCCTCGCTCACCCCATGGGCGGCCTCGTCACCTACGCCGCCCTCACACTCGGCGACGACAGCGACCTGCCCGCCGACACCCGCGGCGTCATGACGCTCGGCACTCCCTTCCAAGGCTCGGTGGTCGCCGCGAACATCCTCAACACCGTCCAGGGCGGACCCCTGCCGCTGCCCCACAGCCGTCTCGCCGCTGCGGCCGCCATGATGCCCGCCGTCCACGAACTCCTGCCCCGCTTCCTCTGCCTTGAGGACGGCCTCCAGGTCCGCCACCTCACACCGTCAGACGTCGCCGACATCGGGGGGAGACAAAGACCTGTCCAAAGCAGCCCATGACTTCTTCACCACTCTCTCCAACGAGCCCCTGCCCCGCCACCGCCCCGTCGTCGGCATCCGTCAGAACACCGTCCAGCCGATGAAACTCATCAACGGGGTCGTCTACGCGTCCGAATACTGCTTCCGCACCGAATCCGCCTCCCCCACCCGCCGCACCCTGCCCGTCTTCGCCCAGCACGGGGCCATCGCCAACGGCCGTGACGCCCGCCGCACCGTCGCCCACTTCCTCCTCGAGGACGATCACCTCGGCCCCGACCAAGCCGAAGACGGGATCGGCCTGACCGTGCCTGACTACGTCACCCCTGGCGCGGTATGGGACTGCTTCATCGGCGGAACCGACGACCCCGCGCAGGTCGACTGCACGATCACCGCCGTGGACGGAGACGGGGAGACGATCGTCCGTTTCGAGGCCGTCGACGACGACAAACTCGGCGCCGAGGTAGACGTGCCCGAACCGGGCCTGTACCGCATCACGGCCAAAGCCGACTACGGCCCCGTCGTCACCCAACTCATCTTCAGCGGCCCAGACAGCCGAGAACCCCTCGGCGACTGAGCCCGCCAAAACCGGAACCGCCCTCGACCAACAGCTAGGCCAACACAGAAGGGGCCCGCGCCTTGGGGGCCCCTTCCTCTGGTAGCGGGGACAGGATTTGAACCTGCGACCTCTGGGTTATGAGCCCAGCGAGCTACCGAGCTGCTCCACCCCGCGTCGGTGATGCCACTCTACATGGTGGATCATGCAGGACTCGGAACGGACGTCAGCCGCCGCGGACGATGTGGACCTTGGTGCTTACTTGGTCACCTGCTGGACGCCGCTTCGCGAAAACGCGAGGTTAGCCGCCGCGATGAGCTGGCCTTCGACGTTAGCGCCTGCGTTGGGAGCCGTCCGGTCTCTTGATACCGTCGGCGATCAGATGGTCACCGACGGTCCGACGGATCCGTCACGGGGGAAAAGGGGACGTACACGGCATGCGCGTTCGGGCAGTGGCGGGAGCGTTGGTACTGGCGGCGGTATCGCTGACGGGCTGCAGCGACCAGGCAAACGGCGGCCAGAAGGACAGCAACGGCAGCCCTCGGAATCCCTTTAACCAGGCGAAGCCACTCTCCAAACTGAGCGTGCCTGCTGCCTATGATGCGGGCGAGGGATGGGACACGGCAATCGGCGGCGTTCCGAAGCGGGCGGCCAACGTACCCGTGGTGGCGGTGCCGGGCGCCGGTGAGGTTGCCAGCATTCAGGGGGCTGCCCACGGCTACACCACCCTTGTGCGGGCCGCTGACACGGGGCGGATCAAGTGGTCTTCAGCGCCATGGGACATACCCACGCCCAGTGATGCCGAGTCGTTGCAGACGCCAGGTGTGACGGTTGTTGATCAGGAGGGCCGCGAGTACATCGTCACCTACGCCCAAGGCGTGCGGGGGAAGGACGCACTGCACGACGGCACCGCGGTCGTCAGTCTGGCGGTCTACGCGGCTGACGGACAGGGCACGTCAGTGAAGCCGCTACGGCAGATCGACCTGCCGGTAGAGGGAAAGCCCATGGTTCGGGTCTCCGCATACGGTGGCCAGGTGCTGGTCGGCCTGGGTAATATAGTCGACTCGGGCCTATACCCGGCACGTTCGTTTGTGGTGAATGTGGTGACGGGCCAGAGCACCGCCTACGACCATCCCCATGATCTGCTGTCCCCGTGCGCCCAGGCTGACTGCGCGGGGGGCCGTGTCATCGCAGCCACCCCGGAAGGCCCGTTGGTTGGTGTGGACAACGGAGGGTTTGGCCTGGTGGGCCACTGGTTCAGTGACTCCGTACGCCCGAGCGGGACCGAGCGGACCGGTGACCTCGCTCCCTTCAACGGGCTGGCCTATGGCGTCATCGACGGCCACGTGCTCGCCGGCTGGCAGACCCGGGACAAGGAGGACAGCACTGCCGCCAATCCGATGTGGTCCGTGCACGATCTGGGGACAGGACGTCTTCAGGCATCCATGACCTGCGGCTACGACCTGAACAACAATATCAACGCGGGCAACTACGGATCGAATCGTGAGTACGGCGTGGTCGCATCACCCAATGGCCGGTATCTCGCCGCCGGGCCCGTCGTCTTCGACCTGCAGCGCAAGAAGGGCATCTGTCTGGCCAAGAGCGGCGACCGGAAAGCCATCATGATCGTCTCGATCCGCGACGATGGAACCGCGTACGGGGCGGTCCAGCAGCACTCGACAGCCGAAGGCACTAAACCCGCCGCCGTGCAGATAGATCTCAACAAGGGCCCGGATACTGCGAAGGTCCTTGGCCGCGGCACCATCGTGCCACTCGTAACCAGCGTAAAGGGCGCGGGACTCTTCCTGAGCCGGGACGACAATGGGACCCTGCGCGTCTCCCTGCGTCGCGAGCGCTGACGTTCACCGTCCCCGCGCCCCACTCCTCACAAACCGCCGAGCGCCCGCCGACGCGAGGGACGGACGCCCATCGGCAAGCGCGACCGGACGGAGCCGCTGATCACCAGCCCGACGCCCTCTTCAGTGGGTGCGACAGCGCTGCCACAACGCACCAGGCGGCCACTGCGCCGATCGCGTCCACCAGGCCAGCGTAGGCGTCGGAGATGACGAACTGGACGCCGGACGGACCGCGGGCGATCAGCGAACGTAGGAAGGCGAGCCAGTCGGCGTCGTCCTCGGCGGTGGCGACGTCCAGACCGAGGATCTCGTGGTAAGGGTGGCGACCACCGAGATCAGGGCCCACTCGGCCCGGCGGCGGCGTTCGAGGAGTCAGTGTGGGAAGTAGCTGCCCTGCCTCAGCTTGGGAACGGCGAGCTCGACGGTCCCGGCGCGGGTGTCCCACTCGCGCGGGCGGTAGCCGTTGCGATGGTTTGACCCTCTCGTCGCTGACCTGCCCGTACTCTGCGTTGCAGAGGGCGTCGGCCTCGGCGGACATGAGGGCGTCGGCGAACGTCTTGATCATCGCGCGCAGCAGATCGGGACTCGCCGCGGCGAGGTTCTCCTCGGCGAGGGCGTGCAGGGGCAGACTGTCGGGTGCGGTCATCGTGCTGATCTCCTTCGAGCTTCGACATCTCGAAGATCAGCCGGTGGCCGTTCTCATATCCGGGCCCTCACTCCGACGCCAGGACAAACGCCCGGATCAGGTGGGAACCCGTACACCACTTCCCAGGACGCAACCAGCGCTTCAGTTGCTTCGGTCACTGCACGCTCAGTGCCCCGCGACTAGCAGTCAGCTACTCGCCAAGGCTTCAGTCGCTCGCTCCAGAATCGGAAAACGTGCAGGTCAAATGGCCGAAACGAGTACAGGAGCGACTGAAGCGACCGACGGTCGGGTATATCCAGCTCCTCTAGAGCATGCTCGTGTGCGATATAGATAGACGACTTGAGTCGCTTCAGTCGCTGATTGGGGTTGTTCCCCCTTCTGAGCTGCGCTTTTCCTAGTCGTAGCGGCGCAGCGACTGAAGTTGTCTCAGTCGCTGCCGGGCTGTCCCGGTCGCTGGCTGAGCGTTGTGGCAGGCGCTTTGAGGACACCGCATCCTGGCCGTTTCGCATGTGCTCCACAGTCACACCGACCCGGTTCGCTAGTCTGTGTGCGTCGTTGAGTCGCTTCGGTCGCTGAGAGGGGGTGCGGGTGCCCTCTGAGCTGCATCTTCTTGGGAGTGACTCACCTATGCCAGCACCCGTGGCTTCAGTCGCTGACCTTCCGCTCGCTGCCGCGCAGTGGTGTGCGCGCCGGGGGTGGCCCGTGCACCCGCTCGCGCCCGGCCGCAAGACTCCGGCCGCTAACTGCTCAGAGTGCCGCCGAAGGACCCACACGTTCACCGACTGCTCCTGCTTGCCCGCTGGCCGCTGGTGCCATGGCTTCCATGCGGCCACCCTCAACCAGGACCGCATTAAGCGGTGGTGGGGCATCAACCCGGACTTCGGTATCGGTGTCTCCTGTGGGCCGGCCGGCCTGGTTGTCATCGACGTTGACGCACACAGCGCCCAGCCCCCAGCCCGGGACCGGATCCTGCCTGGTATCCCCATCGGGGAACACGTGAACCTCGAGGGCCTGGCTACCGGCTTTCACACGCTCGCGGTCCTCGCGGCTCTCCGCGGCCAGCAAAGCCCCGCTGACGACAGCACAACGCTACGTGTCCGCACCCCTTCCGGCGGACTCCACATCTGGTACCGGGCCGACACGCGCCGCTGGCTGTCCTCCGTCGGCTCTAGCCCCAGCCGGGCGCTGGCCTGGCAGGTCGACATCCGTGCCCACGGCAGCTACATCGTCGCCCCCGGCACCACCACCCACCACGGCCACTACGAGGCTGTCGGTGAGACCCGCGAGCCGGCACCCCTGCCGTTGTGGCTCGCCCAGGAACTCGATCGCACCGGGCACCTGCCCGCGCCGCACGTTCCCGCGCCCCGCCCAGTCCCGCCGCGTGCCCGGCAGGCTGTCTCTGCCGCAGGCGGAGGCACACCCGAGCGCGCGCTCGCCGCCGTGTTGGCGCCCGTGGAGGCCTGCGGCCAACTCGCCGAAGGAGCAGGCTTCTCCGACACCCTCAACCGTGCCGCCTACACGCTTGGCGGCCTCATCGCGGCCGGCCGACTCGTTCAGGAGGAAGCAGAGCAGGCCCTGTGGAAGACCGCGGCCGCCGCCCGGCCTGGCCAGGAGCAGCGTATCGGGCACATCATCCGAAGCGGCCTGACCGCAGGCCTCAAGCGTCCGCTGCACACCACAGGGAGGCGTCCGTGACCTCCTCGGGCCGAGACACGCTCTTCGAGTTCGACCCCGAAGCCGTTGCCGCACAGATCCGCGACCAACCCTCGGCAATCTTGCTGCCCGCGCAGACCGCGGAGCGGCCCGTCGGCGAGGCCACTGCTCAGGGCCTACTCCCGGACACCCTCACCGACCGAGGCAACGCCAAGCTCTTCGTCCAGCTCTACGCCAATGATTACCGGCACGTACCCAAGATCGGCTGGTACAGGTGGGACACCACCCGCTGGCAGCTCGATGAGGACGACAGCGTCGTGTGGGCCGCCGGTGACCTTGCCGAACACATCGCCGCCCACGACCCACGTGGCCTGTTCACCACCACTGCCCTGCACAAGCACCGCACCCGGGCCATGTCGACCGCCGGAATGAACGCCATGCTCTCGCAGGCCAAATCCGCTCCCGGCATGGTGCTCAGACCTGACCGCCTGGACGCCGATCCCTACGCCTTGTGCACCCCGCACGGCATCGTCGACCTGCGTACCGGAACGCTGGCTGCTCCCGACCCGAACAAGGATTTCCACTCACGCTCCACCACCGTCGGCCCGCAGCAGATGCCCGTTCCGCGCTGGCTGCGCTTCCTCCACGACACCTTCGGCGACGACGCTGAAGGGCAGGAAATGATCGGTTACCTGCATTTGCTGCTCGGATACTCGATCACGGGCGACGTCGGCGCGCAGATTCTGCCCTTCCTGTGGGGCACGGGCAAGAACGGCAAGTCGGTCCTGCTGGACGTCATGATGAAGCTGCTGGGCGACTACGCGGACGCTGCCCCGCCCGGTTTCCTGATGGCCAAGCCGTTCGAAGGCCACCCCACTGACCTCGCCGAACTTCACGGTCGGCGGATCTACGTCTGTTCGGAGATCAAGCCGGACGACAAGTTCGACGAAGCCCGGGTCAAGCTGCTGACCGGCGGTGACCGGATCAAGGCCCGCCGTATGCGACAGGACCCCTTCAGCTTCGAACCCACCCACAAGCTCTGGTTGCTGGGCAACCACAAGCCTGAGGTCGGCACCGGTGGTTTCGCTTTCTGGCGCCGCATGCGCCTGATCCCCTTTGAACGTGTTGTCCCCGACGACCGTAAGATCGACAATCTCGCCGACCTCCTCGTCGTCGAGGAAGGCCCTGG
The DNA here is from genome assembly GCF_057707805.1 of Streptomyces sp. bgisy159. Taxonomy (NCBI): domain Bacteria; kingdom Bacillati; phylum Actinomycetota; class Actinomycetes; order Kitasatosporales; family Streptomycetaceae; genus Streptomyces; species Streptomyces sp. bgisy159. The sequence continues at coordinate 27,377 of NZ_JBYIQX010000064.1, forward strand.
CATCCTCGCCTGGCTCATCGACGGCGCCCGCCGCTACCTTGCCGGCGACCGCGATCTCACCGGCCCGGGCCGCGTGCGGATCGCAACGACCAAATACGCCGAGACCGAGGACCACACCGGCCGCTTTTATCAAGAACGCTGCAGCCTCGGCCCCGACCTGCGCGCCGAGCAGGCGGCGCTCTACGCCGCTTACAAGGACTGGTGCAACAATGAAGGCGCACCGGTCATGTCCTCACGGGCGTTCGCCTCCCGGACCCGGGAACTGGTCGGCTTGGCCTCGCCCAAGGAGATGATCCTGTCCAACAGCCGCAAGTACTACCCGGGCATCGGCCTGCTCACGGACGAGGAAAGGGACACTGGCGCATGAGTTCCCTGATCAGCGCTGACGAGATCAGCCATGAAGCCGAACTCGTGTGGCTGGAGGACATCGAGCACCTCGACTACGTCCGTCAGAGCCTGGACCGGCTGCCCACCAGGAAGGGCAAGCCCGCTTACCACCGCCCCGGCCGCCTTGTCGGATACGCCACCCTCGACCCCCACGCCAAAGCGTCCCGTGCCTCGGGTACCTTCCGCCGTCGCGTCTTCTGGCTCCAGCCCCACGACCGCGACAGCAAACCCGACGGCTTGTATGCCAAGAGCGCTCCGGCCGAAGCCGTCGATCCCCGCACCCTCGAACCACGAGTGAAGGGATACAAGACGGAACGGTCCGAAGGCGGGCCGCCGTCCACGGCCATGCAGGAGCTCGGCATAACGCTTCCCCTGTGATCGGCTCGAATTACCGCTGTCCCGTTCTCGCGGTGCTTCGCGACCACTGACCCGTCCCGAAGCGGCCCTTGATCGGTGAAGATGTTCCACTCGCGAGGCTGGTCTGGTGTGGCGCTACTTGAGTCTTCGGCCTGTCGGTGAGAAGCGGCACAGTCAGCGAGGGGAGCACCGCCCCGGGGCCGTCCGGGCACGACCGGCGTGACAGCGGGAACCTCGTGGCAGGGCCCGGCTTCGAGGTCAGGCTGCGTGCGCGGCGGCCAGAGGGGCGATGTCGACTTCCAGGTCCCGGCTCACCTGATCGAGGTGGGTGTGGCAGTCAGCTGCTGTGGCCCCCAACGCCACCCAGTATGCGAGGCGGTCCACTGCGGTGGCCTGTGCTGCAGCCGCCACCCGGGTGCCGGGTTGGCATGTGAGAGCAGTGCGGTCCACCAGAGGATGACAGTCGGGTGTGGCCACAGACACGTGTTGAAGAAGGCCGCTGACCGTGGGATAGGCGAAGTGGACGGCTGCGGCGCGCTGACGGGTCGGGACGAGCTTCGGTACCCGACCGACAGCCAGGTCGGCTGCAATCTGGGGCAGGTTGAGGCCCGTGGCCCGTTTCACGAGCAATGGGATCAGGTCATCGGCAAGGTGGGCGGTGACCTCGGTGACGTGCGGGCCGCGGCAGGTCAGTGTCATCTCGATGTGGAGCACCCCGAGTGTGATGCCGAGGGCTTCGACAGCGCGGGCGACCGTCTGCCGGATCAGGCGGTTGTGCAGCAGGCTGTCGTGGGCGTACACGCTGTGCCGTACGGCCTGCCTGGCCGGAGGCGGCCCGAGACAGGTTCTGGTGATGGCGACGATCTGGACGTCACCGCTGCCCAGGACGACTGCCTCCGCCGCGATCTGCGGCCCGTCGAGGTGGCGCTCGACCAGTAGACCAGGGTGTCGAGGCCCGGAGTGGCTGCCCACGCGGGCGCAGACGTCTGCCACTTCACTGCGGTCCCCGGCCTGGCCCACAGCGACCCTGCCGGTTCGGGCCCGGATGACGGCGGGGTATCCGATGGCGTCCGCGTGGGCCGCCGCCGTCTCGGCGTCGTGGGCCCCCGCCCAGAACGGAAGCGGCACCCGGTGCCGCGCCAGGCGCGCGCGCAGCTCTGTGCGATCGGTACAGGCCGCCATCGCCTCCGTCGCGGGGCCCGGCAGCTCCAGCTGGCGCGCGACACGTGAGGCGGTGACGAGATGTTCGCTCGTATAAGTCAGAACGCCGCCCAGATCGTGCGCGCCACGCAGAGCCCTCACCGCAGTGGACACTGCTGTCTCGTCGGCTGGATCGACACGGAGGTGCCGCGCCAGGTGCGGGCGCGCCCAGGCGGGTGCAAAGACGTCGGCCAGGACGACGGGATGCGCAGCCGCGATCTGGGCCAGGGCGAACTCAGCGGAGGCGGCTATTCCTCCGAGGCCGAGGAGTACTAAGGGCTGGGGCATGTGTCTATCTCCGTAGCAGGCCGGCGGACCAGAGGCGAACAGAGGACGGCCGAACCGGGTGCCGCCCCCCACCGGCGGCACCCGGCCGGACCGAGGAGCCGACGCGAGGCGAGCGGGGGCACCCGGCGCGCGTGCAGCGTCCTCGGCCGTCCCGGCCAGCCAGTTCGGCTGCCTCTGGCCGGGAGTTCTGTGTGCGGGCTCACCCCGGCGCGACGCGCGAAGCGGCAGGAGGCGAAACGCCGGCGGAGGGCCGTGCACTGAGCGCGTACATGCGCGATTCTCCTCAAGGTGGATGCGGGGGCGGACGCCACACAGAAGCGATCACCATGCGTAGCGGGGCGGGTCGCCTCCGCTGTTCTGGGATCTTCTTACGTGCAAACGCCAGATGTCAACGATCGTTTTCGGAAAATAAACGATCGTTGATTCGATGGCGTCGGGTGCGTAAAGTTCAGTCTGCGCCCTCAAAATGACGGAACCTCAGATCCCCGCGGAGTGCACACGTGGAGCCATCCACCCCGCTGCAAGAAACACTGCAGCGCCTTGACGTGATCATCGCAGAGCAGGGACTGGACCGCTCGAAACTGCTCAGCGTCACGCACCTGGCATCCGCCACAGCACTGCCGGAAGCCGCTGTCCGCACACTTCTGCAGGGCGGCAGCCTGCCCACGGACACGGTCAACGACCGCGTCCGAACCCGCATCCGAACGCTGGCCGAAGCCAACCTGCAGCGAACCGGCCGCAAGATGGCCGCCCTCGCCGCCGAAGTCGCCCAACTCCTGGGCCGATCCGAGATGTGGGCCCGCCGCATCTGCGACGGCACGAAGATGCCCAACGTCGAAGACCTGCACGGCATCGCCGACTTCTTCCAGGTCAACGGAGGCGAAGCGTACTTCACCGCACCAGCCGACCAGGCACTCAACCGCGCCCTACTGCCCATCCTGCACCGACTGGAAAATCCTCAGAACGACCCCGTCAAGGCGCTGATGGAGAAGTACGGCGTCCGCGACATGGACCTGCGCCGACACGGAACCATGTCACCGGAAGCCCTGGAAAGGCTCCTCGCCGGAGTCATCCAGTCGGTGTATCCCGCAGCAGGGGAGACCGGCCAATGAGCACCAAGGCGATGAAAGCGCTACTCGCCTCCCTGGGCAAGGAGGCATCCCGGTCACTGGAGCGGCCCGCCGAACCCAAGACCGTCATGCAGGAGTTCTGCCGCGCCATGAGCATCCGACAGAACCGCCCCGTACAACTCGCGTTCAGAGCCTTCCCCGACGACCTCCCCGTCTCAGGTATGCGCCTGGACTGCGGCGATCAGTCCCTCATCGTGGTGGAAGACCGCGCGGTACCCGAATCGCAACTCGTCATCCTCGGACACGAGCTGTGGCACGAAGAACAAGGCGACTGCAACCCCCATGTCACCGGCGTGCCCACAGCAGCCCGCGCCCTCTCCGACAACAGCGCCGAGGCACTCCAGAAGGCTGCCAAACAGATCCTAAGCGCCCAGGACGTCCCACGGGACGCCCTCCTGGCCGTCGCAGCCCGCGCCGACTCCCATGACGACCACGAAGCCGACGCAGAAACCTTCGGACTCCTCTTCGGCCGCGAGATACGCACCTGGATCACCGGCCGCTACGCGAAGGGCCCGGTCACCCCCAGCACCGTGGAGGGCCGCATCGACTTGTCCCTCAGCAACCGAAGCGGACAGATACTCGGATGAATCTCACCAGCCTCCACATCCCCTACGCCCTGCCCACCGTCCTGCTCGTGATCGCGCTCAGCCTGAAGCTGCCGACCTTCGTCCGCGCATGGCGCGATCCCGACGTCCGGGCGACCACCCTGCTGCTGCTGCTGGCAGCCGCCGTCTTCTTATCCGTCGCCCCCGCCAGCATCCACAAACTCAACACCACCACAGGCGTACCGAACATCGCCGCACCGTGGACGTACTCGCTACTGACCGCCTTCTGCGGCTCATGCCTGACCATGGTCATCACCTGGCGCGAGGAACCCTCCCCCCGGCGCAGCCGCAGGATTCGCCGCGTCTGGACCATCTACACCGGCATCATCCTCGGCCTGTGGTGCACCTTCGCCCTGGCCGACGTGCCCAGTGAGCGGATCTACGACCTGGACACCTACTACGCCAGCGAACCCTGGATGCGCGAACACATCCTCCTGTACCTGTTCGCGCACATGGTCTCCGCCCTCGTCGCCGCCTACATGATCTGGAAATGGATCTCCAAAGTCCGGGCCAGCTGGCTCAAAGCCGGCCTCGTCTTCCTCCAAGCCGGCTACGCCTTCGGACTCGTCTTCGACGTCGCCAAACTCACGGCCATCAGCGCCCGCTGGACCGGCACCAACTGGGACGACCTGAGCACCAAGGTCGCCCCACCCTTCGCCATCCTCGACGCGACCCTGGTCGGCATCGGCTTCATCCTCCCCGTCCTGGGCCCGTTCCTGCAGAAATGGCCCCGAGAACAGGCCACCTACTGGATCCTGCGCCCCCTGGCGAGAACCGTCCGCCACGTCGCACCCTCCTCGGCCAGAGCCCGCGTCGGCCGCCTGGCCCCACTCGACCTGCGACTCGTACAACGCCAGACACACATCCACGACGCCCTCCTGCGCCTCGCCCCCCACATCGACTACACCCTCTACCACGCCGCCCACAGCACCGCATCCAACCGATACAGCACCGCCAAAGCCCGCGGCCTGGCCGGCGCGGTCACCATCAGCGCCGCAGTCCAGTCCTACCGGCAGGAAACCCCCCGCGACACCAACCAACAACCCGCCCAGCTCAGCCCTGACATCACCGAGCACATCAACGACATCTCCCGAGCCATGCACCGCCCCCGCCTCGTCGACAGCCTCCGCCAGCGGGTGACCCACACAGAAAGAGCAACCACACATGCCTGACAGCCCCACCCGCCGACCCCGAACCGTCGTCATAGGCGCCAGCGCCGCAGGCCTCCTCGCCGCAGCCGCACTGACCGACGTCAGCGACGTCACCCTCCTCGACCGCGACACCCTGCCCGAAGGCCCCGAACACCGCCGCGGAGTTCCTCAGTCCCGCCACGCCCACCTCGTGTGGAGCGGCGGCGTCTCAGCCCTCAATCAACTGCTTCCCGGCCTCGTCGACGAGACAGTCGCCAAAGGAGCCCGCCTCGCCCACATCATGGGCGACATGGTCTCCCGCGCCCCCAACGAAATCTGGTTCCGGCGCTTCACAGGCACCCCCCACCGCAACCTCGTCTGCTCCCGCCCCCTCCTCGACGCCGCACTGCGCGCCCGAATCCTCGCCGACAAACGAATCACCGTCCACCAGAACACCACCGTCCTACGCCTGGACGGCGACGCAACCCGCGTAACCGGCGTCCACACACGCACCGGCGACGAAGAACACGCCCTCACAGCAGACCTGGTCATCGACGCATCCGGCCGCGGCTCCCACACCCCCCAGTGGCTGGAGGACCTCGGACTCCCACGCGTCACCGAACGCGAGGTCGACGCCGGCGTCGCCTACGCCACCCAACTCTTCAAGGCCCCCGGCACCACAGGCGACACCAACTACCCCCTCATCAACGTCCAGGCCAACCCCGCAAAAGCGCCCGGCCAAGGCGGCATCATCCTGCCCATCGAAAACGGCAGATGGATCGTCACCCTCTCCGGAACCCGCGGCGGCGAACCCCCCAAAGACCCAGACGCCTTCCTCGACTTCGCGCTCAACCTCGGCGACCCGATCATCGGAGAACTCCTGAAGAACGCCGAACCGATCAGCGAGGTGGCCACCACCCGCAGCACAGCCAACCACCGCCGCTACTACGAGAAGATGCCCCGCTGGCCCGACGGCTTCGCCGTGCTCGGCGACGCCATCGCCGGATACAACCCCGTCTACGGCCACGGACTGACCGTCGCCGCCCAAGGCGCCCTCGCCCTGCGTGAAACCCTGAACAAAACCAACATCACCGAACCCGGCACCGCACGCCGCATCCAGCGAGCCGTGGCACGCCCCGCCGCCGTGGCCTGGGACCTCGCCGTCGGACAGGACGCACGCTACCCCGGCGCGACCGACACACCACCCACCGCCATCGAACGCATCCTCGCCCGCTACGTCGACCGGTGCGTTGCAACAGGCGCCAGAAACCCCCGCGCCCTCGGTGCCCTTCTGGACGTGATGAGCATGGAGAAGCCGCCAACCCGCCTCTTCTCCCCAGCCATGATCGTTCCCATGCTCTTCGGCCCGAAGAGGCCGCACCTGCAGGGCCCACCCCTGACGGAAAGCGAGCGCAAAGCATCTCTCGCCTGACGAGGACCCCCCTGAGCTTACGTGCGTGCTCGGAACTTGCTTCGAAGAGCGCTGGCACTGCCACATCGGGGCTGTCGGTGTTCTCGTGAGCGCTCACGAGAACACCAAGAAGAGACACACCCAATC
>NZ_JBYIQX010000065.1:0-31599 GCF_057707805.1 Streptomyces sp. bgisy159
CCCCCCCCCCCCCCCCCCCCCCCCCCCCCCCCCCCCCCCCCCCCCCCCGCGGCCGTTCCCTGGACGCTACGGCGCGCCCACGGCCCCGGCCGCCGGGGGACGGTGGACCACGGTGACGTGCCGCTCACCCCCCGGCCCCTCCACCTCGTCCACCACCGCGACCGCCAGGTCCTCCGCGCTGATCCAGGAGCGGCCGCCGGCGTCGGTGAGGAGGGTGTCGGTGCCGCGCCGGTAGCGGCCGGTGCGCTCGCCGGGCTCCAGCAGGGCGGGCGGGCTGAGGTACGCCCAGTCGGCGCCGGCGTGCTCGCGGCAGGCCCGCAGCTGGGCGACCCCGGCGGCGGCGACGGCCCGTACCGCGGCCGGCACGTACGCCGGGTCGTCGGCGACCAGCAGGTCCGCCGCACCGGGGCTGCGCAGCGCGCCCGCGCCGCCCACCACCAGCACCCGTGCCCCGAGTTCCGCCCCGGCCGCCAGCACTGTACGGGTGGCCCCGACCAGGAACTCCGGGTCGGCCGGCTCGGTCCGCACGGCCAGGACCAGCGCCTCGGCGCCGCAGCCCCGCAGCGCCTCCCGCACGGCCCGGTCGTCCCGCACGTCCACCGGGAGCGCACGCGTCCCGTCGTCGTGCGCCGGCTTCCGCGCCAGGCCGTACACCCGGTGGCCACGCGCCCCGGCCTCGACGGCCACCCGGCTGCCGACCATCCCGGTCGAGCCGATCACCGCGAGCGTCAACGGCTTCGTCCTCGGCGTCGCCGTCCCCGTGGTCGTCGGTCTCGTCCTCGGCGTCGTCGTCCCCGTGGTCGTCGCTATCGGTCTCGGTCTCGGCATCGGCGTCGGTGCTCTCGTGGTCGTCGGTATGGGTGCCGGCCTCGGCGTCGTCATCGTGTCCGTCCTCCCTCGATCCGTGTCCGTCCTTGTCCGATCCGTGTCCGTGGGATACCGAGCCGCTTCGGCGGATCGAACTGCGCGGCGACCAGCGCGGCCGACGCCAGCACGAAGCCGACGGCCTGCGCCGCGTTCAGCGTCTCGCCGAGCCCCACCCCCACGACCGTCGCGACCAGCGGCGACAGCAGCACCAGCGGCGCGGACGCCCCCACCGGCAGCCGTCCGATCCCGCGGAACCACACCGTGTAGGCGATCAGCCCGCCCATGCTGCCGAGCCACAGATAGCCCCCGGCGGCCCCGGCGTCGACGCCGGGCGGCGCGCCCTCGACCAGCACGGTGAGCGGGAGCAGCACCAGCCCGCCGGCCGTGAGCTGCCAGGCCGCCAGCGTCAGCGGGCCGACCCCCGCCGGCCGCCCCCACCGCTTGGTGAGCACCACCCCGCCCGCCATGGCGGCCGTTCCGCCCAGCCCGGCGAGCACCCCCACGCCGTCCATGCGGGCCTGCGGCCCGAGCACCACCAGCCCGACACCGGCGACCCCGGTCACCCCCCAGGCCCACCGCCACGCCGTCGGCCGGTCCCGCAGCACCAGCATGGCCAGCCCCGCGACCAGCAGCGGCTGGGTGGCGCTGAGGGTGGCCGCCACGCCGCCGGGCAGCCGCTCGGCGGCGATGAACAGCAGCGGGAACAGGGCGCCGATGTTCAGCACTCCCAGCACGGCGGCCTTCCACCACCATGCGCCCCGCGGCAGCACCCGTGCGACGGCCAGTGCGACCAGCCCGGCCGGCAGGGCCCGCATCAGCGCGGCGAACAGCGGATGCCCGGCCGGTAACAGCTCGGTCGTCACGGCGTACGTCGTCCCCCAGGCCGCGGGAGCCAGCGCCGTCAGCAGCACGACCCCCGCCCGCCCGGGCGCTTCATCACTAGGCATGCCCGAAGTCTTGGCCTCGGAGGATCAATGAGTCCAACACATGTATCGCATAGCACCTATGAACCCAGGCCATGACTGCTGGATCATGACGTCATGGACCTCCAGCAACTCCGCTACGTCGTCGCCGTCGCCGAGACCCGCAACTTCACCCGCGCCGCGGAACGCTGCTACGTCGTGCAGTCCTCCCTGAGCCACCGGATCGGCGCCCTGGAACGCGAGTTGGGGGTCAGGCTGTTCGCCCGTTCCAGCCGCCGCGTCGAACTCACCAGCGCCGGCACCGCGTTCCTCGCCCGGGCGCGCGAGTGCCTGGCCGCCGCCGACCTCGCGGTGGCCGACGCGGCCGCCGCCACCGGTGTCGTACGCGGCCGGCTCGCCGTGGGGGTGATCGTGACCACGGCCGCCGTCGACGTCCCCGACCTGCTGCACCGCTACCGCGCCCGCCACCCCGACGTCCGGGTGGTCCTGCGCTCCGGCCGCAGCGACCAGCTCGCGGCCCAGATCCGCGCCGGGGAACTGGACATCGCGTTCCTCGGCCTCCCGGCCGGCGAGCGCCCCGCCGGCGTCGAGACCCTGGCGCTCGCCCACGACGAGCACGTCCTCGTCGTCCCGGCAGGCCATCGCCTGGCGGACGCCTCCCAGGTCCGTCTCGCGGACATCGCCGACGAGACGTTCGTCGACTTCGTCGACGGGACCCCCGCCCGGGCCCAGTCCGACCAGGCGTTCGCCGCCGCGGGGCTGACCCGTGACGTCGCCTACGAGGCCGGTGTGGTGGAACTGATCACCCGCCTGGTGACGCGGGGCCTGGCCGTCGCGCTCCTGCCCTCGGCGTACATCCGCCCCCGGGTCACCGATGACCTCACCCTGGTCCCGCTGACCGACGGACCGCACCGCACCGAATACCTGGCCTGGAGCCGCTTCAACCCGAGCCCCGCGACGCGCGCCATGCTCGACGTCCTGGGAGTCGCCCCCGCCCCGTGACCCGTCCGCCCCTCACGTTCGCTAGTACGCCTAACTAATCGATCTCGCCGCTCCCCGCCCGCATGCGTGACAATGGGCGGATGCTCCAGATCGGCCCGCACCCCGTCCAGCCCCCCGTCGTCCTGGCCCCCATGGCCGGGATCACCAACGCGCCCTTCCGCACCCTGTGCCGTGAGTGGAGCGGCGGCAAGGGGCTGTTCGTCAGCGAGATGATCACCACGCGGGCGCTGGTGGAGCGCAACGAGAAGACGATGCAGCTGATCCACTTCGACGCGAGCGAGAACCCGCGCTCGATCCAGCTGTACGGCGTCGACCCGGTGACCGTCGGCAAGGCCGTCCGCATGATCGCGGAGGAGGACCTCGCCGACCACATCGACCTCAACTTCGGCTGCCCCGTCCCGAAGGTCACCCGCAGGGGCGGCGGCTCCGCGCTGCCGTACAAGCGCAACCTGCTGCGCGCCATCCTGCGCGAGGCCGTCAGCGGCGCCGGGGACCTGCCGGTGACGATGAAGATGCGCAAGGGCATCGACGACGACCACCTCACCTACCTCGACGCCGGCCGCATCGCCGTCGAGGAGGGCGTCACCGCCATCGCGCTGCACGGCCGCACCACCGCCCAGCACTACGGCGGCACCGCCGACTGGGAGGCCATCGCCCGGCTCAAGGAACACGTCCCGGAGATCCCCGTCCTCGGCAACGGCGACATCTGGTCGGCCGAGGACGCCCTGCGGATGGTGCGCGAGACCGGCTGCGACGGCGTGGTCGTCGGACGCGGCTGCCTCGGCCGGCCCTGGCTGTTCGCGGACCTGGTGGCCGCCTTCGAGGGCCGCACCGGCGCCTACGTACGGCCCACCCTGCGCGAGGTCGCCGACGTCATGGTCCGGCACGCCACCCTGCTCGGCGAGTGGATCGGCGACGAAGCCCGGGGCGTCATCGACTTCCGCAAGCACGTCGCCTGGTACCTCAAGGGCTTCGCGGTCGGCTCCGACATGCGCAAGCGGCTCGCGGTCACCTCCACGCTCGCCGAACTGCGCGCCGGGCTCGAGGAGTTGGACCTCGACCAGCCGTGGCCGGCCGGCGCCGACGGCCCCCGCGGCCGTACGTCCGGCAACAACCGCGTGGTGCTGCCGGACGGCTGGCTCAAGGACCCCTACGACTGCGCGGGCATCGGCGAGGACGCGGAGCTGGACACCTCCGGCGGCTGACCCGCCCCCGGCCCGCGGCTACTTCGTGGGGTGCGGCGTGGAGCCGTACGCCGTCAGGAACCGGTCGCGGAAGGCGCTCATCTTCCACACCGGGGCGTCGTGCGCGGGGCGCAGCCCGTCCGTCCAGCCCCAGCCGGCGATCTTCTCCAGCACCTTCGGGTCCTTGGCGACGATCGAGACCGGCACGTCCCGGCTGGCGTCGTCGCCGCTGACCCGGGCGATGGGCTGGTGGTCGCCGAGGAACACCAGGACGGTGTCGTCGCGGCCGTAGCGCTCCAGCCACTGGGTGAGCGCGGTCACCGAGTACTGGATCGACTTGCCGTACTCCTCCCGCGACGCGGTGCTGTCGGAGATGATGTCCTGCGCCTCCTTCCCGGCCTCCTGGATCGGGCCGAAGAGGGAGCCGTCGCCCAGCTCGTCCCAGCCGACCATCTTCGGGATCGGCGCCCAGGGCTGGTGGCTGGAGGTGAGGATGACCTCCGCCATCAGCGGCTTGTCGCGCTTCCTGCCGTGCTCCAGCCGCTGGAAGGCCTCCAGCGCGTACTGGTCCGGCATCGTCGACCAGCTGAACTTCGGCCCCTTGTAGCCGAGGTGGAAGGCGTCGTAGACCTTGTCGAGGCCGTAGTACTCCTGCTCCGGCCACGCCTTCTGCACGCCCGGCATGACACCCACGGTGTCCCACGCGCCGGTCTTCCGGAACGCCTTGGTGAGCGAGAGGTGGTCGCTCGCCATCACCGTGCGGTAGCGCTGCTGGTTGTCGATCCACAGTCCGGACAGGGTGGTGGAGTGGCCCAGCCAGCTGCCGCCGCCGTAGGTCGCGGAGGTCAGCCAGCCGCTCTTGGCCTTGAAACCGGCCTTCGCCAGCGCCTCGGTGGACGCGGCGAGCGTCCGGTCCACGCCCGGCGCCATGATCGGGTCCTCGACGGCGCTGCGGCCGTAGCTCTCGATGAACGTGAAGACGACGTCCTTGCCGCGCAGATCGGGCAGCAGCTGACCGGGCGGGGTGGCGCCGAACGCGTCGGCGCGGGCCTCCTTCGCGAACGCCGCCTCGTCGCGCAGGGTGTCCCGCACCCGCTCGGTGTGGGCGACCAGGACGTCCGCGGCCCGGTGGGCGGTCAGCGGATGCCCGGCGACCTGGACGGTCAGGATCGAGCTGGTGACCCACACCGTGCCGGCGACGAGCGTGGCCCGGGTCGCGGCCCGCGTGTCGCGGGCGAGGAGCGTCCCGATACGGACCATCGCCCCCGCCATCGCGGCGAACAGCGCCACGACCAGCGCGGCCAGCCCGATCGTCGCCCCGACCGCGGTCGCCCGCCCCATCGAGTCCGCGACATAGGACTGCGCGTCGTCCAGCAACTCCCAGTCCAGCACCGCGTTGAACCCCCGGCCGAGGTACTGCGCGAAGCCCATCTCCAGCAGGTTCAGCACCGTCAGCGCGGCCAGCACCACACCGCTCAGCACCGCCACCACGACGCGCGGCCGGCGCGGCAGCGCGATCAGCACGGCCGCCGTCACGATCGCCTCCGCCGGCACCGCCAGGAACGTGCCCGGCTGCACCGCCTTCACCGTCCTCGGCATCAGCATGGCCCCGAGCACGAGAGCGACGGAGAGCACCGTCGTGCTCCACCACAGTCCACGGGCCAGGCGGGGCCACCGCTCCCGCCAGGAACGCAGCCTCGCCCAGCGGGACGCGAGAGGTCCGCCGGCCGCCGAAGGCTCCTCCGCCACGCTGTCGGCGGCCTCTGGCGAACGCGTGGAGACAGACACCCGAAGGTCCTTCCGTACAGACGAGCCGGCGGAGCGGCGGATCCGACGTGGGGGGATCGGATCCGCCACCGTCACGTACGTACGCGTCCCGCCCGGCGTTCAGCCGACGCGGGGCCGGACCTCAGGCGCCCCCCACCGCCGTGAGCAGCGCGAGCGGTGCCGCGGCCGACCGTGACTCCCGCACGCACGCGTGCGGATACGGCACCGGCTCGGGATGACCGTCCCGCCCGTACCCGGCCAGCACCTCCGGCAGCCGGTGCCCGGTGGCCGTCGCCGCGTCGACCAGCGCGTGCGCCACCGCGCGCGCCTCGTCGTGCAGCCCGTACCGCGCCAGGCCCAGCGTGATCAGCGCGTTGTCGTGCGGCCAGACCGAGCCCCGGTGGTACGACAGCGGGTGGTACGCCGGCTGCCCGGCCGCCAGCGTGCGCACCCCCCACCCCGAGAAGAAGTCCGGTTCGAGGAGCCTGCGGCCCACCATCTCGCCGTACTCCTTGTCCAGCAGCCCCGACCAGAGCAGGTGCCCGGCGTCCGAGGCCAGCGCGTCCACCTGGCGGCCCGTGCCGTCCAGGGCCAGCGCCGGGAAGGACCGCCGGGGCATCCAGAAGTCCTGCTGGAAGCGGTCGCGCAGATCCGCCGCCGCCTGCTCCAGCAGTGCCGCGTACGTCCCGTCGGCCCAGACCGTGCGGGCCAGCCACGCCGTGCGGCGCAGCGCGTCGTACGCGTACCCCTGGGCGCCCGCCGCCATGACCGGGCCGGCCGCGCGGGTGCCGTCCGCCGAGCAGATGGCGCCGGGGGAGTCCTTCCAGTTCTGGTTGGCCAGCCCACCCTGGTCGGCGCGGTAGACGAGGTAGCCGCGCGAGGTGAGCCCGCCGTGGTCCAGCATCCAGCCGACGGCCGCGCGGGCGTGCGGCTCCAGCCGGCGGGCCAGGCCGGTGTCCCCGGTCCGTTCGACGTACGCGCCGAGCAGGACCAGGAAGAGCGGGGTCGCGTCCACCGAGCCGTAGTACCGGCCGTAGGGCACCTGCTCGAAGTGGGCCAGCTCGCCGTACCGCACCTCGTGGACGATCTTGCCGGGCTGGGCCACCGCCCGCGGGCCGGTCTCGGTGGCCTGCGCGGCGGCCAGCGCCAGCAGCGTAGCGGCCGCCGGCTGCGGGCGGTACGGCAGCACGAACAGGGAGGTGAGCAGTGCGTCCCGGCCGAGCAGGGTGAGGAACCAGGGGGCGCCGGCCGCCGGGACCCGCACTTCCTCGCCGTCCGGGCCGGTCGCCGGGATCTGCAGCGTCGCGAGGTCCGCGAGGCCGCGCGCGCAGGCCGCCGCCAGCTCGGGCCAGCCCGTCGGGAAGGCCACGCCCTCCAGGAACCGCTCCTCCGCGGCGAGGAGTTGCTCGCCGAGCGCGGCCGGGGAGCGGGGCACCCGCAGGGCCCGCTTCTCGCCGTGCGGGCGGGCCATCACACGGACCGTCAGCTCGGTGGTGCCGTGCGGTTCGAGGTCCAGCCGCCACACCAGGCGCCGGGCTCCGGTACCGGTCTCCTCCACGGCGTCCGGCGCGGGCTCGGAGGTCACCGTCGTCCGGGACAGCCACTCGCCGCGGCGGTAGGTGAACTCCAGCCCGTGCTCCAGGACTTCGCGACGGCGTACCGCACCGGCCTTGGCGTAGGTGCGGTGGTCGGAGCGGAGTTCGAACTGGTCGGTGAAGTCGGCGTCCGCGGTGAGCGCGACCCGGACCGCGGTGCGCACCGCCCGGTTGCTGGTGATGCGCAGCGACTCCACGAACGAGCCGTCGCCGACGGCCTGTTCGCGAAAGAGGGTGCAGGACGGCGGTTCGGTGCGGCCGCCGCGCGGTACGAGGACACAGCGCGTGGTGTCGCCGTCCGCGACCGGCGTCAGCGGCTCCGGGACCGCCCCGTCCACGGTGAGCTGCCAGCGGCTGAGGTGCCGGGCGTCCCGGACGAACAGCCCCTGCGGGAAGGAGCCGGTGCTCCGTACCCCGCTGATGTCCCCACGGTCGTCCACGGCGGCGAACGTCCCGCCGTGGACGAGCAGATGATGCCGGTCCGTCATCTCCGGTCCCCTCCCCTGAAGCCGTTGAGTGCCAGGTGGCGCGTCGAGCGCCCGGTGGGCCGCTGGGCGTCAGCGGTCCCGGCCGGGCGTTCGGTGGTCCGTCTCGGGTGCGGTGTGCAGCAGGTCCAGCGCGAGCGCGGCCGTCCAGCCGAAGCCGGTGGTGCCGCAGGCCTCGCCGGTGTACGGGTCGACGTACTCCGCGAAGTCCGAGGCGCTCGCGAGGTCCAGCAGGGCCGCGCGCAGGGCGTCCGCGCGGGCCGTCTCGCCGTGCAGTCTGAGGCCCCGCTCCAGCAGCCAGCCGGTGTTGAACCAGGCCGGGCCGCGCCAGTAGCGGTGCGGGTCGAAGGCCTCGCCGAGCAGGTCGTAGCTCGGGACGAGGCGGGTGGCGGTGCCCAGCGCGAAGTGCGGGCCGGTGAGGGTGCCCACGAGTGCGGTGGTCACCTCGCGCGGCAGGCCGGGCAGCAGCAGCGGGATCAGCCCGGAGACCGCGCGCTCGGCGACCGGCCGCCCGCCGCGCAGGTCCCGGCACAGGAACATGCCGCGCGCCGGGTCCCAGAGCCGGTCCACCAGGGCCGCCGTCAGCCGGTCCGCGCGGGCGTGGCGGGCCGTGCCCGTCGCTCCGAGCTCGTGCGCGATGCGGGCGAGCGCGTGCTCGGAGGCGACGAGCAGGGCGTTGAAGGCGGGGTCCTCGACGGCGAACTCCCCCGCCTTGTCGGCGTACCCGCGGTCCCGGTAGTCGGCGGCCAGCCGGACGTAGCGTCCGTAGTCCAGATCGGTCGGCCGGTCCTCGGCGGCGCCGTGGTCGAGGTCGGCGCGGCGGAAGGAGCGGGCCGGCGCGGGGGCCACCCGGGCCAGCGGGGCGTCCCAGGCGGGGCTGTTGTCCATACCCTGCTCCCAGGGGTGGACGACACAGACCAGCCCGCCGCCGCCCAGGTCGCGGCGGTGCAGCAGATAGCGGTGCCAGGCGGCCAGCCGCGGGTAGACCCGCGCGAGGAAACCGCGCGACCGGGACAGCCCGGGGTCGGCGCGGTGCACCAGCCAGGCGGCCAGCGCGTGCACCGGTGGCTGCACGATGCCGGAGGTCTGTACGGTGCGCGGGGCGCCCGCCTCGCGCCCCGCGGCCGAGGAGCGCCAGAAGTCGGGGCTCGGGAAGTAGGCGTCCAGCGGGACGGAGGGGTTGAAGACGATGTGCGGCACCCGGCCGTCGCCCCACTGTGCCGCCAGCAGCGTCTCCAGCTCGGTCTGCGCCCGCAGCGGCGAGACGTGCCTCAGGCCGATGGCGATGAACGCCGAGTCCCACGACCACTGGTGCGGGTACAGCCCGCGCGAGGGCACCGTGGACGACCCGGTCCAGTTGGCGTCCAGCACCGCCACCGCCCTGAGGTGCAGCGCATCGGCCGCGGGGCCCGGACCGTATACGACGGCATGGCCGGCGGGGCGGGCGATGACCTGGGCAGTGCGATCCACTCGGGGCTCCCCGAAGAACGTTGAAGACACCACAATGGAACCCGGTTCGGCAGTGACTGCCGCGGGGTTACGTCTATTTAACACGCAAAACTCAATATGTAAGGCAAGCTTGAGAAACACAAGGGGGTGCGCATGACGACTCGGGAGCGGACAGGCGGCCGGACGCCGGCGGCGGGCCGGGGCCCGGCCGCGGGCCGTGGTCAGGCCAGCGCCGGTGAACTGCTGGAGCTGGTCCGCAGCGGCCGTGCCACCACGCGCGGCGCGTTGCAGCAGGCCACCGGGCTCTCCCGGGCCACCGTCGGCCAGCGCCTGGACCGGCTGTTCCGCGCGGGGTGGCTGCGGGAGGGCGCCGGCGGCCCGGTGGACTCGCCGCTGGGCGGGCGCCCCTCCATCACCCTGGAGTTCGACGACGCCCACGCGGTGGTGCTCGCCGCCGACCTGGACACCCGCCACGCGCGCGCGGCCGTTCTCACCCTGACCGGCGAACTGCTCGCCGAGCACTCCGGCACCCTCGTCGTCGAGGACGGCCCGGACGTGGTGCTGGGCGAGCTGGGCCACTGGTTCGCCGAGCTGCTGGAGAAGGCGGGGCACCGGGCCGACGAGGTGTGCGGCATCGGCCTGGCCGTGCCGGGGCCGGTGGACAGCGAGACCGGGCGCGTGGTGCAGCCGCCGATCATGCCGGGCTGGGACGGCTACGACATAAGGGGCCGTCTGGCCAGGGCCTTCACCGAGCACACTGGCGCCCCCGCGGTCCCGGTCCTGGTGGACAACGACGCCAACCTCATGGCGTACGGCGAGCAGCGCACCTCCTACCCGGACTGCTCGGCGTTCGTGCTGGTCAAGGTGTCCACCGGCATCGGCGCCGGGGTGGTGGTCGACGGCTCCGTCTTCCGGGGGGTCGACGGCGGCGCCGGGGACATCGGGCACATCCGGGTGCCGGACGGCGCGGACGCGATGTGCCGCTGCGGCTCCCACGGCTGTCTGGCCGCCCTCGCCAGCGGCGGTGCGGTGGCCCGGCGGCTGGCGGCGGCCGGGGTGCCGGCGGCCTCCGGCTCGGACGTGCGGGACCTGCTGACCGCCGGGCACCCCGAGGCCACGGCGCTGGCACGGGAGGCCGGCCGGCGGGTCGGCGACGTGCTGGCGACCGTGGTGACGCTGCTCAACCCCGGCGTGCTGATGATCGCAGGTGACCTCGCGGGCACACCGTTCGTGACGGGCGTGCGCGAGCTGCTCTACCAGCGGGCGCTGCCGCGTTCGACGGCTCATCTGGACGTGGTGACCTCGCGGCTGGGGGAGCGGGCGGGGCTGGTGGGGGCCGGGGCGCTGGTGGTGGAGCATCTGTACGCGCCGGAGCGGGTGGAGGAGCGGCTGCGGGCGCTGGGGGTCTGACGAGGGGTGTGACATGGATGTTTCCCCTCCCGGACACCCGTCCGCATGGTGAAACCGGAGCGCCTCCGGCGGCGTGATTCTCGCCACCCCTGATAAGGGTTGCGCTCAGATGAGCGGATCACGGGCGACTGCACTTCTGAAAAGGGTGGCACTGGGTGCCACCCTTTGATCGTTCATCGGCGAAACTCAGACGTGTGGAAACTCGCTCATCTGAGCGCTAAGGGGCCGCCGTGCGAGGGTCTTCCGTTCAATAAGTGAACACATGATCGGCCATTACCTTGCCAAGCTTTGACTTTCGATCCCCTGGCGGACGGCTGGTTACAGGCGCATGACGCACGAGTGGACGTACCCAGACGCCTTCGATCTGGGTATGTTCCTCGCCGTCAGGGCAGCCACCGCCTCCATGAGGAGTCGAGATCCGTGTCGGAAAACAAAGAATCCCGGGGAGCCGTACCGGGCGCGAGCGTTGAGGCCGTGAAGTTCGTCTACGACTTCACCGAGGGCAACAAGGACCTCAAGGACCTCCTCGGCGGCAAGGGCGCCAACCTCGCCGAGATGACCAACCTCGGTCTTCCGGTGCCTCCCGGCTTCACGATCACCACGGAGGCCTGCAAGGTCTACCTGGACAGCGGGGAGGAGCCGGCGGCGCTGCGCGACGAGGTGAGTGCGCACCTCGACGCGCTGGAGCGGCGCATGGGCAAGAAGCTCGGCCAGGCCGACGACCCGCTCCTCGTCTCCGTCCGCTCCGGCGCCAAGTTCTCCATGCCCGGCATGATGGACACCGTCCTGAACATCGGGCTGTCCGACAAGTCGGTCCAGGGACTCGCCAAGCAGGCCGGTGACGACCGCTTCGCCTGGGACTCCTACCGCCGCCTCATCCAGATGTTCGGCAAGACCGTCCTCGGCGTCGACGGCGACCTCTTCGAGGACGCGCTCGACAGGGCCAAGGAGGCCAAGAAGGTCACGGTCGACACCGACCTGGAGGCCGCGGACCTCAAGAAGCTGGTCACCACCTTCAAGAAGATCGTCAAGAAGGAGACCGGCCGGGACTTCCCCCAGGACCCGCGCGAGCAGATGGACCTCGCCATCAAGGCGGTCTTCGACTCCTGGAACGGCGACCGGGCCAAGCTCTACCGCCGCCAGGAACGCATCCCGCACGACCTGGGCACCGCGGTCAACGTCTGCTCGATGGTCTTCGGCAACCTCGGCCCCGACTCCGGCACCGGCGTCGCCTTCACCCGCGACCCCGCCTCCGGCCACCAGGGCGTCTACGGCGACTACCTGCAGAACGCCCAGGGCGAGGACGTCGTCGCCGGCATCCGCAACACCGTCCCGCTGGCGGAGCTGGAGTCGATCGACAAGAAGTCGTACGACCAGCTCATGCAGATCATGGAGACGCTGGAGAACCACTACAAGGACCTGTGCGACATCGAGTTCACGATCGAGCGCGGCCGGCTGTGGATGCTCCAGACGCGCGTCGGCAAGCGCACGGCGGGCGCCGCGTTCCGCATCGCCACCCAGCTCGTCGACCAGGGCCTGATCGACGAGACCGAGGCACTTCAGCGGGTGACCGGCGCCCAGCTCGCCCAGCTGATGTTCCCCCGGTTCGACGAGCAGGCGAAGGTCGAGCAGGTCGGGCGCGGCATCGCGGCCTCCCCGGGCGCGGCGGTGGGCAAGGCGGTCTTCGACTCGTACACGGCCGTGAAGTGGTCCCGCTCCGGCGAGAAGGTCATCCTGGTCCGCCGGGAGACCAACCCCGACGACCTGGACGGCATGATCGCCGCCGAGGGCATCCTGACCTCCCGCGGCGGCAAGACCTCCCACGCGGCCGTCGTCGCCCGCGGCATGGGCAAGACCTGCGTCTGCGGCGCGGAGGAGCTGGAGGTCGACACCAAGCGCCGCCGGATGACCGTCCCCGGCGGGCACGTCGTCGAGGAAGGCGACCTGATCTCCATCGACGGCTCCAACGGCAAGGTCTACCTCGGTGAGGTGCCGGTGGTCCCCTCCCCGGTCGTGGAGTACTTCGAGGGCCGGATGCACGCCGGGGCCCAGGACGCCGACGAGCTGGTCGAGGCCGTGCACCGGATCATGGCGTTCGCCGACCGCAAGCGCCACCTGCGGGTGCGCGCCAACGCCGACAACGCCGAGGACGCGATGCGCGCCCGCCGGTTCGGCGCCCAGGGCATCGGCCTGTGCCGCACCGAGCACATGTTCCTCGGCGACCGCCGTGAGCTGGTCGAACGCCTCATCCTCGCGGACACCGAGAACGAGCGCGAGGAAGCCCTGCAGCAGCTCCTGCCGCTGCAGAAGAAGGACTTCGTGGAGCTGTTCTCCGCGATGGACGGCCTGCCCGTCACCGTCCGCCTCCTCGACCCGCCGCTGCACGAGTTCCTGCCGGACATCACCGAGCTGTCGGTCCGCGTGGCGCTGGCCGAGTCCCGCCAGGAACCCCACGAGAACGAACTCCGCCTCCTCCAGGCGGTCCACCGCCTGCACGAGCAGAACCCGATGCTGGGCCTGCGCGGCGTCCGCCTGGGCCTGGTCATCCCCGGCCTGTTCACGATGCAGGTCCGCGCGATCGCCGAGGCTGCCGCCGAGCGCAAGAACGCCAAGGGCGACCCGCGCGCCGAGATCATGATCCCGCTCGTCGGCACGGTCCAGGAGCTGGAGATCGTCCGCGAGGAGGCCGACCAGGTCATCGCCGAGGTCGAGGCCGCGACCGGTACGTCGCTCAAGCTGTCCATCGGCACGATGATCGAGCTGCCGCGCGCCGCGGTGACCGCCGGTCAGATCGCCGAGGCCGCCGAGTTCTTCTCCTTCGGCACCAACGACCTGACCCAGACGGTGTGGGGCTTCAGCCGGGACGACGTGGAGGCCTCCTTCTTCACGGCGTACCTGGAGAAGGGCATCTTCGGCGTCAGCCCCTTCGAGACGATCGACAAGGACGGCGTCGGCTCCCTGGTCAGGGCCGCGGCGAAGGCGGGCCGCGAGACCCGCCCCGACATCAAGCTCGGCGTCTGCGGCGAGCACGGCGGCGACCCCGAGTCCGTCCACTTCTTCCACGAGGTGGGCCTGGACTACGTCTCCTGCTCCCCCTTCCGCATCCCCGTGGCCCGCCTCGAAGCCGGCCGCGCGGCAACCCAGTCGGAGGGCAGCGACCACCGCTGACCCCGGCCCCCACCGGGCTCCCACCGAGCCCGGCCGGACCCCGGAGCCGTCGTCCGTCCCCGACCCTCAACCGATGGGCGACGGCTCCGGCACGCAAGAGGAGGGCGGCACCTTGTGCGGGGTGCCGCCCTTCCGTGCGAGCGGACGCGCCGCGTCGGCGCCGAGCACGCCCGGTGGCGCTGCCGCGGTGGGTGAGGTGGTCGGCCCTTGCCGGGCTACGAGCGGAACGGACCCGTCACCTCGTACGTGATGCCGCCCGAGGACCTGCCCGTCGTGCCGCGTTGGCTGGAGAAGTACAGGCGGGTGCCGTCGGGGGAGAACGCGGGGCCGGTGATCTCCGAGCCGGACTGGCCGGTCACCCGGAGGAAGGGGGTGACCACCTCGTCCGGGGTGATCAGGCAGATCTCCATGTTGCCGCCGTCCTCCGCGACGTACAGGTCGCCGGAGGTGGACCCGGTGACGTTGTCGACGCCGGTGAGGGGGGCCGTGCCCGAGGTCACCAGGGAGTCGTCGTAGGCCAGGTCGATGGTCTGGGCGGCCGCGTCGTACCGCCAGACCCGGTTGTCGCCCTTGGTCGTGAACCAGCAGGTGCCGTCGGCGTAGTGGCAGCCCTCGCCGCCGTTGAAACGCTTGGCGCCGGGGACCTGGCCGCGGGTGGCGGTCGCACCCGACGGATCGGGGACCTGAGCCCAGCTGACCGGGCCGGAGGTGCCCCCGCCGGCGACCATGACCTCCAGGACACCGGAGGAGAGATCGCCCCAGGTGGTCGGGCGGAAGCGGTAGAAGCAGCCGTCGGGCACGTCCTCCGTCAGGTAGACGACCTGGCGGACGGGGTCCGCTGCCGCGGCCTCGTGCTTGAAGCGGCCCATGGCGTCGCGGCGCACCGCCGGCCGCACGCCCCACGGGTCCGTCTCGTAGACGTAGCCGCGATCCACCTCCTCGCACGACAGCCAGGTGTTCCACGGCGTCCTGCCGCCCGCGCAGTTCTGGCGGGTGCCCGACAGCACCCGGTACGCCGCCGTGACGGCGCCCGTCGACGAGAACCGCACCGCGCTCGCGCCGCCCGACGGGTTGATCTCCGAGTTGGAGACGTAGATCCAGCCGCCCCCGTCGTCGGCGTAGCAGGCGCCGCCGTCGGGGGCGTTGTGCCACTTGTACGACGTCCCCGGGACCGTGCGCCCGGACCGTGCGATCACCCGGCTGGTGAAGCCCGCCGGCAGGCAGACGCCGTTCGCGTCGGGTGAGCCCGGCGCCCCGTAGGGGCCCGCCCCGGGCTGCGCGGGGGCCGCGTACGCGGCGCCCCGCCAGAGGGTTCCGCCGAGGACGGCGGACGAACCGCCGAGCACGGCCGCACGCAGGAGGCTACGACGTTCCACGCTCACTCCCAGAGGGTGTCGTGACCGCCCGCCGCCGGTCGGCGGCGGGATCGTGCGGTGCAGGACCCTAGGGGCGGCGCGTGGCATCGCTGTGTCGTCGCCGTGGCCGCCGGATGCTGCGCAGGTGACAACGGGCGACACCAGGGGACCACGTCCCGGGCCGTCGCGCATCCGCATACACCCACCCGACACCCCCACCCCTACGCTGAGGTGGCAGCAGCGGAGGGAGTGACGGCCATGGGTGGCTGGAGCACGCGGGACATGCCGGATCTGCGCGGCCGGATCGCCGTGGTCACCGGGGCCAACAGCGGGCTCGGGTACATCACCGCCCGGGAACTGGCCCGCAAGGGGGCGCGGGTCGTGCTCGCCTGCCGGAGTGAGGAGCGGGGGAGGGCCGCCGAAGGGCGGATGCGGGGGGAAGTGGCGCACGCGGACATCGAGTTCGCGGCCCTGGACCTCGGTGACCTGCGCTCCGTACGGGAGTTCGCCGCCGGGTTCCCCCACGAGCGGGTCGATCTGCTGGTCAACAACGCCGGGGTCATGGCCGTGCCCCACGGCACCACCGTCGACGGCTTCGAGACGCAGTTCGGGGTCAACCACCTCGGGCACTTCGCCCTCACCGGCCTGCTGCTGCCCCGGATCCTCGCCGCGCCCCGCGCCCGCGTCGTCACCGTGTCCAGCATGATGCACGCCCTGGCAGGCGTGGACCTGCGCGACCCCAACAGCCTGCGCAGCTACCGCCGGTGGACGGCCTACGCCCGGTCCAAGAGCGCCAACCTGCTCTTCACCCACGAGTTCGCCCGGCGTCTCGCCGCCTCCGGCTCAGACGTCGTCGCGGCCGCCGCCCACCCCGGGTACGCCGCCACCGGGCTCACCGACGGTGTGGGCGGCACGCCCACCCGGCGGCTGCTGGAGCTGTCCGACCGCGTCATCGCCCAGTCGGCCGAGTCGGGCGCCCTGCCCACGCTCCACGCGGCCACGGCCCCCGGCGTACGGCCCGACTCCTTCACCGGGCCGGCCCTCGCGATGTGGCGCGGGGCGCCCGCGCGGTCATGGCGGGCGCCCTGGACGGTCGGGGACGAGGCGGGCCAGCGGCTCTGGGAGATCTCCGAGCGGCTGACCGGTGTCACCTACGAGACGCTGAAGCGGATCCCCTGAGTCCCCGGCCGGGGACTCAGGGGCCGCACCCCCACGTCAAGCGCCGCGCACCCCCCCCCACATCAGGCGCCGCGCACCCCCCGCATCAGGCGCTGCGCACCTCGTAAGTCGCCACCCGCACCGACTCGTCGTCCAGGCACCGCCCGTCGACGAGGTCGAAGCGCTGCTTGAGCAGGGGGGAGGCGACGAACGGCCGGCCCTGGTGGGTGCCGGTGAGGCCGCGGGACAGGACGGCCGCGCCGACGAACGGGTCCCGGTTGTCGATGGCGTACAGCTCGCCCGCGCGGTCGCGGAAGAGCGCCGCCTGGCGGCCGTCGGGCAGCAGGGCGGCCACGCCCCGGCCGGGCAGCAGCCGGTGCAGGTCGCAGACCGTCAGCCAGTCGTCGTCGAGCTTGAGCTGGACCTTCAGGTCGGTCGTCTCGGGTGCCAGGGTCATCGCGTGGCGCTTCCTTCCAGGATGTCTTCGGCGGGGCGGATGCCGATGGACAGCAGGGGCAGGTCGGGCTTCATCTGGTCCCGCTCGGGCACGAAGGCCACGACCGGGTCGGGGGTGTCGGGGGCGTTGACGAAGGACACGAACCGGGCCAGCTTCTGCGGGTCGTTGATGGTCTCCGCCCACTCGTCGCGGTAGGCCGAGACGTGCGCCGCCATCAGCGACTCCAGCTCCTCGCAGATGCCGAGGGAGTCCTCCACCACGACGTCCCGTACGTGGTCCAGGCCCCCGGGGATCCGCTCCAGCCAGGTCGACGTGCGCTCCAGGCGGTCGGCGGTGCGGATGTAGAACATCAGGAAGCGGTCGATGAGCCGGATCAGCTCGGCGTCACTCAGATCCTGCGCGAGCAGGTCCGCGTGGCGCGGGGTCGCGCCGCCGTTGCCGCCGACGTACAGGTTCCAGCCGTTGGAGGTGGCGATGACGCCGAAGTCCTTCGACTGGGCCTCCGCGCACTCGCGGGCGCAGCCGGACACCGCCGACTTCAGCTTGTGGGGGGAGCGCAGGCCCCGGTAGCGCAGCTCCAGGTCGATCGCCATGCGGACGGAGTCCTGGACGCCGTAGCGGCACCAGGTCTGGCCGACGCAGGACTTCACGGTGCGCAGGGCCTTGCCGTAGGCGTGCCCCGACTCGAAGCCGGCGTCCACCAACCTGGCCCAGATGATCGGCAGTTGCTCGACGCGCGCACCGAACATGTCGATCCGCTGACCGCCGGTGATCTTGGTGTAGAGGCCGAAGTCGCGGGCGATCTCACCGATCACGATCAGCTTCTCGGGGGTGATCTCCCCACCCGGGATACGGGGGACGACGGAGTACGAGCCGTTCTTCTGGATGTTGGCCAGGAAGTGGTCGTTGCTGTCCTGCAGGGCGGCCTGCTCGCCGTCCAGGACGTAGCCGCTCGCGCCGATCGAGGGGGCGAGGGAGGCGATGATCGAGCCCACCGCCGGCTTGCAGACCTCGCAGCCGTCGCCGCCGCGGGCGCCGTCGCGGCCGTAGCGGTCCAGCAGGTCCTGGTAGGTGTTGACGCGCAGGGCGAGGACGATCTCGTACAGCTCCTCGCGGGTCTGCGAGAAGCAGCCGCACAGGCCCTTGTCGACCTCGATGCCGCCGGCCTCCAGCTCCGCGGTGACCAGCTGGCCCAGCACCTTGACGCAACTGCCGCATCCGGTACCGGCCTTGGTGCACTTCTTCACCTCGGGCACGCTGGTGCAGGAGTGCTCCGTCACCGCCGACCGGATGGTGCCCTTGGTGACGTTGTGGCAGGAGCAGATCACCGCGTCGTCGGGCAGCGCCGACGGGCCGAGCTGGGCGCCGCCGCCCGCCGCGCCCTCCGGCAGCACCAGCGACTCGGGAGCGACCGGCGGTACCGAACCGGTCAGCGCGCGCAGCGTGCCGTAGGCCTCCGCGTCACCGACGAGGATGCCGCCGAGCAGCGTGCCGTCGCGGCCGATGACCAGCTTCTTGTACAGGCCGGCGCGGGAGTCGGAGTAGACGACGTCCAGGCAGTCCCCGGTGGTGCCGTGCGCGTCGCCGAAGGACGCCACGTCCACGCCGAGCAGCTTCAGCTTGGTGGACAGGTCGGCGCCGGTGAAGGCCGCCTCGTCGGCCGCGATGGTGGCGGCCGCCGTCTCCGCCTGCTCGTAGCCCGGCGCGACCAGGCCGTACACCCGGCCGTCGGCGGCCAGCGCGCACTCGCCGATGGCGAAGACGTGCGGGTCGGCGACCGTGCGGCACTGCTCGTCGACGTTGATGCCGCCGCGCTCGCCGACGGTGAGGCCGCAGTCGCGGGCCAGCTGGTCGCGGGGGCGGACACCGGCGGAGAAGATCACCATGTCGGTGGCGATCTCGGAGCCGTCGGAGAGCTTCATGCCGGTGACGGCGCCGGAGGCGTCGGCGACGATCTCCTGGGTGCCGGTCCCGGTGTGGACGCTCAGGCCCATGTCCTGGATGGTGCGCAGCAGCGCCGCGCCACCGCCGTCGTCGACCTGCACCGGCATCAGCCGGGGCGCGAACTCCACGATGTGCGTCTCGACGCCGAGACCCTTGAGCGCGCCGGCCGCCTCCAGGCCGAGCAGCCCGCCGCCGACGACCGCGCCCACCCGGGCGGTGCCCTTCGCGTACTCCTCGATCGCCAGCAGGTCCTCGATGGTGCGGTACACGAAGCAGCCGGTGGCGTCCTTGCCGGGGACCGGCGGCACGAACGGGTAGGAGCCGGTGGCCAGCACCAGGACGTCGTAGCCGACGACCAGCCCGGAGCGGGCGGTGACCTTCCGCGCCTCGCGGTCGACGGTGACGGCCGGGTCGCCGACGTGCAGCTCGATGCCGTGGTCGGCGATGAACTCCATGTCGGTGACGGAGAGGTCCTCGGGGGTCTTCCCCGAGAAGTACGAGGTGAGCTGGACCCGGTCGTACGCCGGACGCGGCTCCTCGCACAGCACGACCACGCGGTGCGTGGCGGTCAGGCCGCGCTCGGCGAGCGCCTCCAGGAAGCGCTGGCCGACCATGCCGTGGCCGACGAGCACGATCGTGGGGGTGGCCCCCAGGGTGGCGGTCATTCAGGAGCCTCCATCGTTGGTGAGCAGGTGGAGCAGGGGGCCGTCGTCGGGGAGCGGCTCTGCTCCCTCCCAGGCGCGGGCGAGCGCGCCGACGGTGCCGAGTTCGCCGACGAGTACTCCGCCGACCAGGCGGTCGTCGCGGACGACGACCTTGCGGTAGGTGCCGCGGGTGGCGTCGGTGAGCTGCACGACGTCGTCGCCGGGCCGGGGTACGGTCTCGCCGAACGCGGCGAGGTCGAAGGGGGAGTCCTGCCCGGTGAGGGTCAGCCGGGTCAGGGCGCGGGTGCCGCGGTAGCGGGCGCCGGAGTCGCCCGTGAGCAGCCCGGCGAGCGCGTCGGCCTGTTCCAGGGCGGGGGCGGCGAGCCCGTAGACCTCGCCGTCGTGCTGGGCGCAGTCGCCGATGGCGAAGACGTGCGGGTCGGACGTGCGCAGCCGGTCGTCGACCAGGACGCCCTTGCCGACGGCGAGGCCCGCGTCCTTGGCGAGGCCGACGCGCGGGTGGACCCCGCAGGCCAGCACCACCAGGTCGGCGTCGAGGGCGTAGCCGTCGGCCATCTCCACGGAGCGGACGGCGCCGCCGACGCAGCGCACGTCACGGACCCGGCACTCGGTGTGCACCTCCACGCCGAGGTCCTTGAGATGGCGCAGGACGAGGCGCGAGGCGTTCGGGTCGAGCTGGCGTTCCATCAGCCGCTCGGACTGCTGGGCGAGGACGACCTGGGCGCCGCGCAGGGCGAGCGCGCGGGCGGCGGACACCCCGAGCAGGCCGCCGCCGATGACGACCGCGCGCACCCCCGGCCGGACCGCCTTGGACAGGCCGAGGCAGTCGTCCATGGTCCGGAACGCGTGCACGCCCTCCGGGAGTTCGTGGTCGGGGGTGAACAGACCGCGCAGCGGCGGGAGCACCGGGTTGGAGCCGGTGGCCAGCACCAGCGCTTCGTATGCGATCTCCGTGCCGTCCGCGCAGGCCACGGTGCGGCGGGCGCGGTCGATGCCGGTGACCCGTGCCCGCACCAGCCCGTCCGGCGCGGGCAGGGCGATCACGTCGGGCGCGTACCGGCCGGCCAGCACCTCGGCGAGCAGCACCCGGTTGTAGGGGCGGTGCTCCTCCTCGCCGACGAGCAGCGCGGGCGTGCCCAGCTCGCCGAGTCGGCGGGCGAGCCGTACGCCCGCGAGGCCGGCGCCGATCACCACCACACGCGTTTTCGAGGTCATGCCGTCGAGCGTGCGGTGCCGACGTTACCCGGTGGCATCACCACTGTTTCCCCGGAGGAACGCTGCCCTCAGCGGGGGTGGGGGCGGCATGTGAGGTGGTGGCGGGGCCGGCGGATCCCGCCACCACGGCGAGGACGTCCGGGTGCTCCTCGTACGGTGGGGCCGAGCCGCCTCACCGGACGCCGGTGAGGTGGGCGAAGACGACCACGTTGCTCTGGTAGCCGGTGGCGCGCGAGTAGGTCCCGCCGCAGGTGATCACGCGCAGTTCGGGCCGGGGGGCCGCGCCGTACACCGTCTCGTCGGGGAAGGCGGACGCCCGGTAGACCTCGACCGCGTCGACCGTGAACACGGCCGTGGTCCCGTCCCGCCGGTCGACCTCGATCGCGGCGCCCTTCTTCAGCGCGCCCAGGGAGAAGAACACCGCCGGTCCGTCGGCGTTGTCGACGTGCCCCGCGACGATGGCGGTGCCGGTCTCCCCGGGGCTGGTGCCCGCCTCGTACCAGCCGGCGAGGTTCTTCTTCCGCGCCGGGGGTACCTCCAGCGTGCCGGTTGGCGTCAGCCCCAGCCCGGTCAGCGGGGCGTCGACCCGGATCGAGGCGATGCGGATCCGTTCGGGCACGGAGGGCGCGAGCCCGCGCGCGGACGCGGACCGGGGTCCGCCCGGTCCGCCCGGCCCGGACGGTCCGCCCGGCCCGGTGCCGGCCTCCGCCGCCGTCGGCTGGGGCGGGGCGTGGGTGGCGGTGCCGTTGTGCAGGAGCCAGCCGCCCGCGCACAGGGCGGTGAGCGTGACGGTGGCGGCGACGGTGTTGCCGAGCCTGCGCATACCAGCCTCCTGAGGGCCCGGTTCCCCCTCCGGGCCGCGAGGGGCGTCGGACCCGGAGGGGGAGGGGACATGCGGTACCGGCGGACGGGCAGCGGAGGGTGCCCGTCAGATCCCGTCGCCTCTCGCCCGGCGATGCAGGAGCCAGGTACCGCCCGCGGCGGCGACGGCGAGCGCCGCCACACCGGCCGCGGTCTGCACGGGGTCGGGACCCAGAGCGCCGCCGACCCCCGTCTTCACACTCCCCCTGGGATGCACCTGCCGGCGCGACGGAACCAGGGTCACGATGAGGTCGCCGGTGACCCGCCGCCCGCTCGCGGCGCAGGTCGCGACGATCTCGTAGGTCCCCGGCTGGGCGCCCGGCGGCACCGTGAACTGCCCGATCGCGTCGTCCTCGTGGGTGGTCGGCGCCAGTGAGAACCGGCCCGCGCCGACCGCGCCGGCCTCACCCGCCGCCGTACCGCCCTCGCCGCAGGCATCGGTGTTCACCGTGACCTGGCCGCCCGGTACGGCCATGGACGGGTACACCTCCAGCCCGCCCGGGTCCCCGGCGTGCGCGGGCGCGACGGCACCGCTCAGCGCGGTGACGGCGAACGCGGTGCCGGTCAACAGCCGGACGGTACGTCGCATCGGTGCTCCTCGTGAGCTCATCGGTGGTCCCTGCTCTTCACGAGGTAAGAGGCAGCATGCCGGGCGCGCTTCCTGAGGGGCAGTCAGAAAGGGGATGAACGGGTGGTGGCCCGCCGCCGTACCGAACGGTGTTTCGGCAGGTCAGGTCCGCCGCGGGCTGGTGTCGTGGAAAGCCGGAGCGGGGGCGGGTGAACGGGTGACCTCAGGGCCGCCGCGCCCGCCAGTCCCCGCCCTCGACGAGCCTGCCGCCCGCCCGCAGCCGCGCGGTCACGGCGGGGGCGGCCAGGTACACCCAGGCGTGCACGGGGGCGCCGTCGGTCGCGCGGACCACGTCCCGCGCGACCCGCTCGTAGAGGTTGTGCGGGTCGCCCGGCCGGAACTCCTCCAGCCGGTCCAGCTCGGCGAGCAGCCCCGCGTACGCCTCCGGCCGCGCGGTGACCAGTTCGCCGGTCACCCGGCCGCCGGGCTCCGGCACGGCGTACGGGTAGCCGGGGCCGTGGTGCAGGACCGCCCCGCCGAGCAGCGCGGGTTCCTCGCGGAGGATGCGGCCGCGCAGGAAGCGGTCGTGGTTGGCCTCGCCGGGGCGCAGGGTGCCGTAGACGAAGAAGGGCAGGGGCCGGGCGTTCACGGAAACGATTCTCTCCGGTCGGCGCGTCCTCACACTCCCGTGGAATCCCTCACCGATGCGCTATGGACATGACATGTCATGTCTCCTTAAATCTTCGAGGACATCCGCGCCATCCACCCCCACGCGCCCATGGCGCCTCCCCGAGGAGTCCGATGAGCCAGAAGAAGCGGATACGGCAGCACGTCCGAGGTTCCCGTCTCGCCACCGCCGGCATCGCCGCCACCGCGGCGACCCTGCTGGCCGCCGCCCTCTCGCCCACCGCCGCCGCCACCCCCCGGCCCACCAGGGCCGACGCGCTCGCCCACGCCGCGTCGGCCGTCGCCGACCACGCGGCGGGCCTGGGACTGACCACGGCCCAGGGCACCGCCGTCCGGGACGTCATCGTCGACGAGGACGGCACCCAGCACGTCCGCTACGACCGCACCTACCGCGAACTGCCCGTCCTCGGCGGCGACTTCGTCGTCCACCTGGCCCCCGACGGCGACTACCGGGGCGCCGACCGGGCCACCCGCGCCACCCTCGCGCTGCCCACCGTCACCCCGAAGGTGCCCGCGTCCAGAGCCGCCGGCCTCGCCGTCGACGCCCTGCGCACCGCCCACCGCGACCAGCCGCTGCGGCAGGCCGAGGCCAGACCCCGGCTGGTCGTCGACGCCCTGCACGGCACCCCCAGGCTGGCCTGGCGCACCGACGCCGTCGGCCTGGACTCCCTCGGCAACCCGGTCGCCCGCACCGTCCTCACCGACGCGCGCACCGGCGCCCGGATCGACGCCTGGGACAGCATCCACACGGCCGGCGGCGACGGACGGTCCCTCTACAGCGGCACGGTCCCGCTGCAGACCAGCCAGTCCGGCTCGGCGTACCAGCTGACGGACCCGACCCGCGGCAACACCTACACCGGCGACGCGGCCAACAAGACCGACCTGTGCATCTTCGGCATCTGCTTCGTGCGCGCGCCCTCGACGGTCTTCTCCGACACCGACAACCACTGGGGCTCCGGGACCACCGCCGACCGCTCCACGGCCGCCGTCGACGCCCAGTACGGCACCAACGCGACCTGGGACTACTACAAGAGCGTCCACGGCCGCACCGGCATCGGCGGGGACGGCAAGGGCTCGTACAACCGCGTCCACTACGGCAACGCGTACAACAACGCCTTCTGGGACGACAGCTGCTTCTGCATGACGTACGGCGACGGCGACGGCAGCACCTTCGGCCCGCTGGTGTCGCTGGACGTGGCCGGCCACGAGATGAGCCACGGCGTGACGTCCAAGACGGCCGCGCTGACCTACTCCGGCGAGTCCGGCGGCCTCAACGAGGCCACGTCGGACATCTTCGGCACGCTGGTGGAGTTCCACGCCGCCAACGCCTCCGACACCGGTGACTACCTCATCGGCGAGGAGATCGTCCGGCCGGGCTTCGGCCGGGACGCCCTGCGCTACATGGACAAGCCCAGCAAGGACGGCAACTCTGCCGACTACTGGAGCAGTTCGGTCGGCAACCTCGACGTCCACTACTCCTCCGGGGTCGCCAACCACTTCGCCTACCTCCTGGCGGAGGGCAGCGGCCGCAAGGTCGTGGGCGGCGTCACCTACGACTCCCCGACCTACGACGGCTCCACGGTCACGGGCATCGGCCGGGACAAACTCGGCGCGATCTGGTACCGGGCGCTGACCGTCTACATGACGTCGTCGACCAAGTACGCGGGCGCCCGGACGGCGACCCTGAACGCGGCGCGCGACCTCTACGGCGCGGGCAGCACCGAGTACGACGCGGTGGCCGCGGCCTGGAGCGCGGTGAACGTGCGCTGAGCGGCCGGGCCCCGGCCCGACGCGGCCGCCCCGGCGACAGAATCCGCCGGGGCGGCCGTGCGGGCGGAGGGAACTCAGGCGGGCGCGTCCGGCCAGGGGCCGCAGATCTCGCCCTCCCGCGCCGGGTCGGTGAGCCGGGGGAGGGGACAGGCGTAGATCATCCGCTTGCCCGGGTGCTCGGTCACCGTCCACAGCTCTCCCGGGCCCTGCTCGGGGCCGGGCCAGTGCGAGAGGTCCTCCACGCCCACCGCAGCCCGGTGGACGCTCTCGATCTCCAGCACCCCGGTGGGGGCGGTCGTCGGCTTCGTCACGTACAGGACGCCGTTGCTCCGGTCGCCCCGGCTGCGGCTCAGGTACCACCTGCCGTCGTAGGACACGGCGCCCTGCACGTTGCTCTGCGGCAGCCGGTACACGGCGTCGGCCTGCCAGTCGCCGTCGGCGGTCAGCCGGGGCGCGCCGGTGGCACCGTCCAGCGGCCAGCGTGCCACCCGTCCCATGCGGTCGGGGTCCTTGACCCCGTCGCCGTCGGGGTCGGCGTCCGCGCCGGAGCAGTACTCCCCGGTCGTCAGATGGTCCAGGCCGCTGCGGTCGAGGCCCACGTAGGAGAAGCTGGGCCCGCCACCGTCGACGCACTTGGTCCGGCCCACCGTACTGATCCAGGCACCGACCTGCGGCATCACGAAGCGGTACCCGTGCCCGTAGTAGACGCCGCTGTGCCGGCCGATCCGGTACTTGTCGCCGGTGTCCCCGTTCGCGGCCTCGCCCAGGTCGAAGATGTACCGCAGGTCGAAGACCCGCAGCCCCCGGTCGGTGTCCGCGACGTAGAGGTAGTTGCCGTACCAGGCCATCCCGCCGCAGTGCAGCGAGGGCCGGTCGGAGTACTGCGTGGTCCGCAGGCTCATGTAGGTCGGGTTGCCGTAGCTGTTGACGTACGGGTAGGCGAGCAGCACATGCCGGTACCGCAGGGTGTCCGGGTCGAGGAAGGTGACCCGGCAGCCCTTGGTCTCGTCGGCGTCGCCGCCGGACTGGCCGCCCTCGGAGGGCGCTTTGTCGTACCAGCTGACGAGGACGGCCCGCTTGGTCCCCCACAACTGGTCGGCCTGCGCGTCGGCCACGGTGGTCACGCCCTGCGGCATCCACTCGACCACCCCGCCGACGGTGCCGCTGTCCGGCCCGTCGAAGCAGTAACTGGTCCCGTGCAACGGGAGGTTGCCGGCCGCTTCGGCGTCGCAGGCCACGCCGTCCGCGTTCCGCACCGCCGTGCGGTTGGCCGTGTCCAGGATGTTCCGCACGTCGAGCGTGGGCAGTTCGGCGCCCAGCCGCCGCACCCGGGCCGACAGTTCGACCGTATTGTCGGCGGGCCGCAGCCGGTGGTCGCTGAGACTGGGCGAGTTCACGGCGGCCTGCGCGGGGACCTGCCCGCCGAACGCCGCCAAGGTGGCGGTCAGCGCGGCCAACAGCGCCTTCCGCAGCCTGGACTTCGGTATCACGTGGTCGACTCTCTCTCCCGGCCGTCAGGAGCCCACAGTGTAGGGAGGCCCGCGCGAGGTGATCCGCTCGGCTCCGACTACGCCGCCGCACGGCCGGGTTCGCGCCGCGCGTGCCCGCGGCCGGGCCCGCCGGGGCCCCGGCTCCGAGCCGGGCCCGTACCGGGAGTCCGGCGCCCTACGCCCGTTCCAGACGCACGGCGCACACCTTGAACTCCGGCATCCGGGACGTCGGGTCCAGGGCCGGGTTGGTGAGGGTGTTGGCGCGGCCGGCGCCGGGCCAGTGGAAGGGCATGAAGACCGTGTCCGGGCGGATGTGCGGGGTGATGCGGGCGGGGGCGACCGCGCGGCCCCGGCGGGAGACCACCGCGACCGGGTCGCCCTCGGCCGTGCCGAGCCGCGCCGCGAGGCGCGGGTGCAGCTCCACGAAGGAGTTCGGCGCCGCCGCGTTGAGCTCGTCGACGCGGCGGGTCTGCGCGCCGGACTGGTACTGGGCGACCACCCGCCCGGTGGTCAGCAGCACCGGGTACTCGTCGTCCGGCTCCTCGGCGGCCGCCCGGTGCGTCACCGGCACGAACCGGGCCCGGCCGTCCGGCGTGGCGAACCCGTCGAGGAACAGCCGGGGCGTCCCCGGATGCGGATGCGCCCCGGCGCCGCCGTCGCCGTCCCGCGCGGGGTCGTCGGCGCCGGGGGCGTCCAGTGAGGCGTCCTCACCGAGACCGGCGCCGGCGTCCGGCGAGCCCCCCTCCTCCCGGCCGGCCCCGGGCGCGTCGAGCGCGCCGCCCTCGCCCGGCTCGGCGCCGCCCGGGCACGGCCAGAACACCCCGTTCTCCTCGGCCAGCCGCCGGTAGGTGATGCCCGAGTAGTCGGCGGGGCCGCCCGCGCTGGCCCGGCGCAGCTCCTCGAAGACCTCCTCCGGGTCGGTCGGGAACCCCTTCTCCACGCCCAGCCGGGCGGCGATCCCGTGCATGACCTCCAGATCGCTGCGGACGCCGTCGGGCGGGGTGAGCGCCCGGCGGCGCAGCAGCACCCTGCCCTCCAGGTTGGTGGTGGTGCCGGTCTCCTCGGCCCACTGGGTGACCGGCAGCACGACGTCCGCGAGCGCCGCCGTCTCCGACAGCACCACATCGCACACCGCGAGGAACTCCAGCGACCTCAGCCGCTCCTCGACGTGCGCGGCGCGCGGCGCCGACACCACCGGGTTGGACCCCATCAGCAGCAGCGAACGGATGTCGCCCCCCAACGCGTCCAGCAGCTCGTACGCGCTGCGCCCGGGCCCGGGCAGCGAGTCCGGGTCGACACCCCACACCCCGGCGACGTGCGCCCGCGCCGCCGGGTCGTCCAGCTTGCGGTATCCGGGCAACTGGTCGGCCTTCTGCCCGTGTTCCCGGCCGCCC
Organism: Streptomyces sp. bgisy159; assembly: GCF_057707805.1. Taxonomy (NCBI): domain Bacteria; kingdom Bacillati; phylum Actinomycetota; class Actinomycetes; order Kitasatosporales; family Streptomycetaceae; genus Streptomyces; species Streptomyces sp. bgisy159. The sequence continues at coordinate 27,415 of NZ_JBYIQX010000065.1, forward strand.
TGCCCGTTGCCCTGCCCGGTCAGGCAGCCGTACCCGGACAGCGGGCGGCCCGCCCGGCCGGTCGCCAGGCACAGGTTGATCCACGCGCCGACCGTGTCGGTGCCCTTGGACTGCTGCTCGGGCCCGCGCGCGGTGAGCACCATCGCGTGCTCCGGCTCGCAGAACAGCCGTACCGCCTCGCGCAGTCGCGGCACCGGTACGCCGGTGATCCGCTCCACGTACTCCGGCCAGTGCGCCATCGCGGCGGCTCGCGCCTCCTCCCAGCCGCTGGTGCGCCGCTGGATGTACTCCTCGTCCGTCCGGCCCTCCGCGACCACCAGGTGCAGCAGGCCCAGGGCGAGCGCCAGATCGGTGCCCGGGCGCGGGGCCAGGTGCAGGTCGGCCTGCTCGGCGGTGCGGGTGCGGCGCGGATCGACGACGATGAGCGTGCCGCCGTTCGCCCGCAGTTCGGTGAAGTAGCGCAGCGCGGGCGGCATGGTCTCGGCCGGGTTGGAGCCGACGAGGATCACACAGCCGGTCCGGGGGATGTCCTCCAGCGGGAAGGGCAGCCCGCGGTCCAGCCCGAACGCCTTGATGCCGGCGGCAGCCGCGGACGACATGCAGAAGCGGCCGTTGTAGTCGATCTGCGAGGTGCCGAGCACGACCCGGGCGAACTTGCCGAGCGCGTACGCCTTCTCGTTGGTCAGGCCGCCCCCGCCGAACACCCCCAGCGCGTCCGCCCCGTGCTCCGCGCGGATCCGCGTCAGCTCCCCGGTGATCCGGTCCAGCGCCTCGTCCCAGGTGGCCGGCGCCAGCGTGCCGTCGCCGGCACGCACCAGCGGGGAGGTCAGCCGCACCCGGGACGAGAGCACCTGCGGTGCCGTACGGCCCTTGCCGCACAGCGCGCCCCGGTTCACCGGGAAGTCGGTGCGGTCGCGCACCTCGACGCCCCCCTGCTGCGCGGGCGTGAGATTCATTCCGCACTGCAGGGCGCAGTACGGGCAGTGGGTGGGCGTCGAGGTGCTCTGCATGCGGTCCAGCGTGCGTCGGCCGTGTTACACGGCGTGCGGTGTCCTGTTACGTCGGTGTGGTGGTGACCTCCCCGGCGCCCCGGCACCGCCGTGAGGCACGGCCGGCCCCCACCCGCCGGCGCGCCCGCCGGGCGGTCACCCGGCCGAGGACAGCGCCCGGCGCACCCCCGGTTCCCGGGGGCCGAGGAAACGGGGGTCCGGTTCGAAGACCGCGTCCAGCGCCGCCTTGCCCGCCGCGAACAGTTCCCGGGTGCCGCCGTAGTACCAGGTGGCGTCGTGCCTCTCGTCGACCCCGACGCCGTACGCGGTGATCCCGGCCGCCCGGCACAGCGCCACCGCCCGCCGGATGTGGAAGCCCTGGCTGATCAGCACCGCCTCGTCCACCCCGAAGATCTTCTTCGCCCTGACGCACGAGTCCCAGGTGTCGAAGCCGGCGTAGTCGCTGACGATCCGCCCGTCCGGCACGCCGTGCCGGGTCAGGTAGGCGCGCATGGCGTCGGGTTCGTCGTAGTCCTCCCGGCTGTTGTCCCCGGTGACGAGCACCACCCGGACCCGTCCCTCCCGGTACAGCGTCGCCGCCGCGTCCAGCCGGTGCGCGAGATACGGCGACGGCTCGCCGTTCCACAGTCCCGCGCCGAACACCACGGCGACGTCCGTGCGCGGCGCGGTCCGCGTCGGCACCAGCCGGTCGGCGGTCGTCAGGCGCAGCCAGGTCGCCGGCAGCAGCCCCAGCGCACACCCGGCCATCACCGCCCGCACCAGCCGCCGACGGCCCGCGCGGGTACGCGGCAGCCGCGGTCTGCTCAGCCTGGGTCGGGGCATCGCGCGCGTCCTCCTCGTGACGGGTTCCGCACGGAGAGGACGCCCCGGGCGATCATCCGGTTCGGCCCATGGCGCGGCTCACCCGGCCTCACACCGCCCGGCACCGGTCCGTGAAGCCGTGGAAAACACCCGTCACGGTGAGGCAACCGGGGCGCAACCTCGGTCGGCGAGGATCGTTCCATGACGGCGTCGAACCCTTCCCGCGACGAGTCCCGCCCCCGCCCCGGCGCCCGCCCGGCCGACGACCACCTCGACAGTACGGCGCACCTCATGAACCGGATCACCCACCAGCTCACCCGTCAGCTCGGCCTCGTCGCCCTCGACGGCCGCCGCCGCCCGGCTCCGCCCGCGCTCGTCCTCGTCGGCCACGGCAGCCGCGACCCGAGGGCCCTGCGCACCGTCCGCGCGCTGCTGGACCGGGTACGCGCCCGGCGCCCCGGACTGCCGGTCCACCTCGGGCACATCGAGCTCAACGAGCCGCTGCTGACCGACACCCTCGCCGCCCTGGACGCCGCCGGCACCCCGGACGCGGTCCTGGTGCCGCTGCTGCTGGGCCGGGGCTACCACGTCAAGCGGGACATCCCGGAGATGGCGGCCACGGCCCGGGTCCGCACGCGCGTGGCGGCCCCGCTCGGCCCGCACCCCCTCCTGGTCGACACCCTGTGCACCCGTCTGACGGAGGCCGGCTGGCGCCCACCGGCGAGCGACGCCGAGCGCCGCGAAACCGCGGTGATCCTCGCCGCGGCAGGCTCCCGCGACCCCGACAACGCCGCCGACACCCACCGCACCGCCCAGCTCCTCGCCGACCGCCTGGGCGTCCCGGTCCTGCCGGCCTACGCCTCCGCCGCCACCCCGACCGTTTCCGAGGCCCTCGGCCTCCTGGCCGCACGGGGCCGCCACCGAGTCGCCGTCGCGTCGTACTTCACGGCCCCCGGCCGCTTCGCCACCCAGTGCGCGGACCGCGCCCCCTGGCTGGCCTCGGCCCCCCTGGGAGCCGACGGGCAGCTGGCCGACCTGGTCCTGCACCGGTACGACCAGGCCCTGCCGGCGGGGGCGGACTGCCACGCCGCCTGACCCCAGCCCCGACCCACGTGCCGGCGCGGGCACCACGAACGCCGGCACCCCGCGAGAGCACCGCACCCGGCGGACGACTGGGCGCGTTTGTCAGCGCCGCCCCGTACTGTCGAGTCATGGCAGGCACCCCCTATGACGAGACGGCCACCGAACGCTACGCCCCGGAACCCGACAAACGCCCCGGCCGCACCGCCTTCCAGCGCGACCGCGCCCGAGTCCTGCACTCCTCCGCCCTGAGGAGACTCGCCGGCAAGACCCAGGTCGTCACGCCGGGCCAGCTCGGCCGGGCGTGGGACGCCAGCCCCCGCACCCGCCTCACCCACTCCTTGGAGTGCGCCCAGGTCGGCCGGGAACTCGGTGCGGCCCTAGGCTGCGACCCCGACCTGGTGGAGGCCGCCTGCCTCTCACACGACCTCGGCCACCCCCCGTTCGGCCACAACGGCGAACAGGCGCTCAACGACTTCGCCGAGGACTGCGGCGGCTTCGAGGGCAACGCCCAGTCGCTGCGCCTGCTCACCCGCATCGAACCCAAGCGCTTCACCGAAGAGGGCTCCGTCGGCCTCAACCTCACCCGTGCCACCCTCGACGCCGCCACCAAGTACCCCTGGCCGCGCGGCGCCCACCCCACCGCCCCGGCGTCCCCCAAGTTCGGCGTCTACGAGGACGACCGCCCGGTCTTCGACTGGGTGCGCAAAGAGGCCCCCGGCACCCGCACCTGCTTCGAGGCCCAGGTCATGGACTGGGCCGACGACGTGGCCTACTCCGTGCACGACGTGGAGGACGGCCTGCACGCCGGCCACATCGACCCCAACTGCCTGCACGCCGAGCCGGAGCGCCGGGAGATCTTCGCGGTCGCCGTCGCCCGCTACGCCCCCGCCGGCACCGACCCCGCCGAACTCGCCGCCGCCCTGGACCGCCTCCAGGACCAGCAGTGGTGGCCGCACGGCTACGACGGCACGGCGGTCGCCCAGGCCCGCCTGAAGGACGCCACCAGCCAGCTCATCGGCCGGTTCTGCCTCGCCGCCGAGGGCGCCACCCGACAGCGCTGGGGGCACCGCCCGGGCCGTGCGGGCACGCAGGGGGCCGGCGGACGCCTCACCCGGTACACCGCCGAACTGGTCGTGCCGCGCGAGACCCGGCTGGAGTGCGCCGTCCTCAAGGCGGTCGCCGACCTGTACGTCATGCAGCGCGCCGAACAGGAGCGGCTGCGCGCCGACCAGCGCGTCGTCATCACCGAACTGGGGTGGGGGGTCCCCGCCCGCGCCCCCAAAAGAATCAA
>NZ_JBYIQX010000066.1:0-29044 GCF_057707805.1 Streptomyces sp. bgisy159
GGGTGCGCAGTGCGTCAGTATTTCGGATGAGAGGCGCGGTGGCCCGACGCTAGGGTGGCCGGCATGACCGCCTTGAGCTGGGAGAACGGTGTGGTCCGTGCGGTGCGCGCGGACGAGTGGAAGAACGCGCGGGAGTTGCGGCTGGACGCGCTGCGCGATCCCGTGGCCCACCTCGCGTTCATGGAGACGTACCAGGACGCGGTGAGCCGGCCCGACTCGTTCTGGCAGGAGCGCGTGGAGCGGGCCGCGGCAGGGGTGCACGGGGTACGGCAGTTCGTGGCCGAGACGCACGACGGGCGCTGGGTGGGCACGGTGACCGTGCTGGTCGAGGAGGCCGGGGCGACGGACTGGGCCGGGCTGCCCGTCGAGCGGCGGCAGGGACACGCCGTGGCGGTGTACGTGCGTCCCGAGTGCCGGGGCAGCGGGGTGATCGACGCGCTGTTCGAGGCCGTGTCGGAGTGGAGTTGGCAGCGGGGGCTGGAACGGGTACGGCTGCTGGTGCACCGTGACAACCAGCGGGCGCGGGCCGCGTACGGCAGGCTCGGCTTCCTGCCGACCGGGGTGACCATGTCGCTGGTGGAAGGCGAGGAGACGGACGCGGAGCTGGAGCTGGCCCGGGAACGGGCTGCCTGAGCTCCTCGCGGCCGGGGACCCTACATCGACAGCTCGTCGTGGGGCCAGCGGGTCCTGGCCTGTTCGCGGGAGCGGAGCAGGGCGAGGGTCGGCAGACCCCGGTCTGCCCCCGTGGCCAGGAGGTGCGGGAGCTGGGGGATCGGAGCGACCGCCGCGACGTCGTCGAGGACCAGGGTCAGTGGTGGGTCGAGCCGACCGGCGGGTGACCGTTCGGCCATGCGCCGGCCGCGCTCGACCACGCTTGCGACGAGAGCCGTCAGCAGCGGCATCGCGCCGGGGGTCGTCCGGGGATCCTCGATGGACTCGCCCACTACATAAAGCGTTCCCCCCTCGTGGACGAAGGAATCCAAGGCGAGGGTGTCGGTTCGGTTGGGTGTGCAGGCCTCGCGGACGTTGACCGTGGAGAGCGCGGACAGGGCGCGGGTGGTCAGCTCCTGGGCCATGTCACGGCGTTCGGGGTGGGCGGTGAGGGCCGCTTCGAGTTCGCCGGCCGTACCGGACGACGCTTTCGGGTTGGTGCGCAGGATGCGGACCGCTTCCTGGACCTGGGTGCCCTGCGCCCAGCGGTGGACATGGCGGACGGTGCGGCCGTCCACGGCTGCGGCGTGCAGGTAGCAGCGCAGCAGGGTCTCCGCCGTGTCGTTGACCGCCTGGTCCAGCCGTGAGGTGGGGCGGGTCGGGGTGAGCAGGGCGGCGGCGGTCCGGGCGGCGGTGTCCCGGTCCTCGCAGTGGGTGGCGGGGGACCAGTGCAGGCGGGCCGGGGTGTCGCAGCGGTGGGTCGGATCGTAGAGGAGGACGGGGCCGAGTTTGGCGCGGGCGTCCTTGGTGGCCTGCCAGAGGGCGGGGTTGGAGGTGAGGACGAGGGCGGGGCCCTCGGCGTCGCGTACGGCGGTGGCCGCGGTGTGCTCCCGGGCTTCCCTGGGGGCGAGCAGGACGCGGTCCCAGTCGGCCGCGGGCAGCGGCTCGGCCGGGGCGGGCGGCGGAGCCTCGGGGACCGGCGTCTGCTTCTGGGGTGCCCGCGGGGTCGGGACCTCGTGCACATGGACGGGGGGCGTGGGGAACTCCGGCTGCGCCGCCGCCCCGCGTTCCGCCCGGACCGCACGCCACCGCGCCACCGTTCCCATGACGAACACGGTCAGGACGAGCAGGACCATCAACTGCCCGATGAACAGGCCCCAGAACAGCCCGTAGCCGGAGAGCCGGCCGGCCGGGGTGTCCGGCCAGGCGCCGGTGATGTCGTGGGGCTGTCCGATGAGGTGGCGCATGGCCAGAGGGGTGCGGGTGAAGGTGACCTCGCTCGGCCAGGACCCGTGCGAGAACAGGGCGGCCAGGCCGGTGGCCGTCCAGACCAGCAGTGTCATGCCGAGCAGGAACGCCAGTATGCCGATCAGCAGGCCGTCCGGGACGCCGCCCCGGGCGCCCCGGTGACCGTCGCTGCCGTGGTGTCGGTGGTCGTCGGGTCTCACCTGGCGCCCCCTAAGCGACCGTCGATTCGGAGTCGCCCAGGTGCTGTTCCACGAAGGCCGCCGCGCGCTGCTCCGCCTCCAGTTCGGCGGCGTGCAGCGCGTCGTCGTGATCGCGGTCGAAGGACGACTCGGTCATCGCGCGGTCGGTGAACACCAGAGGGCGTTCGGTCTCGGTGACCAGGTGTTTGACGACCTGGACGTTGCCGTTGACGTCCCAGACGCCGATGCCGGGCGTGAGGGTGGGGATGATCTCCACCGCCCAGCGGGGCAGACCCAGTACCCTGCCGGTCGCCCTGGCCTCGTCGGCTTTCTGGGCGTAGATGGTGCGGGTGGAGGCCATCTTGAGGATGGCGGCGGCCTCCTTGGCGGCGGCTCCGTCGACGACGTCCGACAGGTGGTGGACGACGGCGACGAAGGACAGACCGAGGCGGCGGCCGAACTTCAGCAGGCGCTGGAACAGCTGGGCGACAAAGGGGCTGTTGATGATGTGCCAGGCCTCCTCGACCAGGAAGATGCGCTTCTTCCGGTCGGGGCGGATCCATGTGTGCTCCAGCCAGACGCCGACGATCGCCATGAGGATGGGCATGGCGATGGAGTTGCGGTCGATGTGGGACAGGTCGAAGACGATGAGGGGCGCGTCGAGGTCGATGCCGACGGTCGTCGGGCCGTCGAACATGCCGCGCAGGTCACCGTCGACGAGGCGGTCCAGGACCAGGGCCACGTCCAGGCCCCAGGCCCGTACGTCGTCTATGGCGACGTTCATCGCCTCGGCGGACTCCGGCTCGGGGTGCCGCAGCTGCTCGACGATGTCGGAGAGGACCGGCTGACGGTCGGTGATCGTCTCGTTGACGTACGAGTGGGCGACCTTCAGGGCGAAGCCGGCCCGCTCGTCGAGGCCGTGGCCCATCGCGACCTCGATGATCGTGCGGAGCAGCGCGAGCTGGCCGGTCGTGGTGATCGCCGGGTCGAGGGGGTTGAGGCGGATGCCGTGGTCGAGGGCGGCCGTCGGGTCCAGGCGGATGGGAGTTATCCCCAGCTCCTGGGCGATGAGGTTCCATTCGCCGACGCCGTCCTCGCCCTGGGCGTCCAGGACGACGACCTGGCGGTCGCGGAAGCGGAGCTGGCGCAGGACGTAGGTCTTCTCCAGCGCCGACTTGCCGTTGCCTGACTCGCCGAGGACCAGCCAGTGCGGGGCCGGGAGCTGCTGGCCGTAGAGCTGGAACGGGTCGTAGATGTAGCCCTTGCCGGAGTAGACCTCGCGGCCGATGATGACGCCGGAGTCGCCGAGGCCGGGGGCGGCCGTCGGGAGGTAGACGGCCTGGGCCTGGCCCGTGGAGGTGCGGACCGGGAGGCGGGTCGTCTCGACCTTGCCGAAGAGGAAGGAGGTGAAGGCGTCGGTGAGGACGGACAGCGGGTCCCGCATCAGCGCATCAGCCCCTACCTTCGGATTCCGGTGGCGAACGGGAGCGTGTTGACGAACGCGCGGTGGTGCTCGCGGTCGCACCACTCCAGTTTGAGATACGACTTGCCCGCCGACGCCCTTATCGTCCGCTTGTCGCGGGCGAGTGCCTCGGGGGAGCGGGAGGAGACGGTGATGTAGCCGACCAGGTTGACGCCCGCGGCGCCGCTGGCGAGGTCCTCGCCGCGCTGGTCGAGGCGGGAGTGGGCGGCCACGTCGCGGGGGTCGACGGTGCGGTTCATCTTGGCGGCGCGGCTGGCCTCGGCCTCGTCGTTGGTCTTCTCGGTCAGCATGCGCTCGATGGCGACCTCGGTGGGTTCGAGGTCCATGGTGACGGCGACCGTGCGGATGACGTCGGGGGTGTGGACGAGCAGGGGGGCCAGGAAGTTCACTCCGACCGGGGTCATCGGCCACTCCTTGATCCAGGCGGTGGCGTGGCACCACGGGGCGCGGGTGCTGGACTCGCGGGTCTTGGCCTGCAGGAACGTGGGCTCCATGGCGTCCAGTTCGGCCGGCCAGGCGTTGCGCCGGCTCATCGCCTGGATGTGGTCGATGGGGTGGTCCGGGTCGTACATGGAGTGGATGAGGGAGGCGAGCCGGCCCTGGCCGAGCGGCTGGCGGACCCGGATGTCCGCCTCCTGGAGGCGGGAGCAGATGTCGGTCAGCTCGCGGGCCATGACGACGGCGAGGCCGGCGTCCCGGTCCAGCTTGCGGCCCGACCGGGGGTGCGCGGCGCGGGCGACGGCGTGGGCCTCGGCGGCCAGGTCGCGCGTGTAGTGCATGCAGGCGACGAGGTAGGCGCGGTGCTGCTCGCTGCTGGTGGACACCATGGACTGGAGCTGCTCGTACGACTGCCGCAGCCAGGCGGGGGACCGCTCGTCGCCGCGCTGGGCGATGTCCTTGGCGTGGGCGTCGGGGTCGGCGGGGAGGGTGCGGGCGAGCATCTGCAGGCGGGTGACGAAGCCGTCGCCGTTGGCCACGTGCTTGAGCAGGGTGCCGAAGCGGTCGACGAGGGCCTCCTGGTCCTCGCTGTCGCGCAGGCCGACGCCGGGACCCTCGATCTCGATGGCCGCGGTGACGGTTCTGCGGTCGGCGTGCAGCAGCACGGCGATCTCGTCGGGGCCGAAGGGGGCGGCCAGCCAGGTGATGCGGCCGATGCCGGGCGGCGGGGCGATCTCGATCTCCTGGCCGTCGAGGCGGGTGCCGGCCTCCATGGCGCCGGAGCGGTAGAGCGTGCCGCGGCGCAGGGTGCGCTTGTAGCTGCGGTTGATCTCGAACCACTTGTAGAAGGTGCGCTGCTTGTACGGCATGTAGACCGCGGCGAGCGCGAGCACCGGGAAGCCGGCCAGCAGCATGATGCGCAGGGAGAGGACCGGGACGAGGAGCCCGCACATCATGCCGAGGAACGCGCCGATGACGATGAGCGCGATCTCGCCGGTCTCGCGGTTGCGGCCGACGATCGCGTTCGGCCGGGCGCGGCCGATCAGATATGAACGGCGGGGCGCGACCGAGTGGGACACATGGGCCGTGTGGGAATCAGCCGTCAACGCCCTTCACCTCCCGTGCGGTTGGTACTGCTGTTGCGGGCGTTGCTTGCGTGCGGTGTGTTGACCGGGCTGCCGGTGCGCGGCGCGGGTGCGGCGGAGGGGACAGATCCGCCGCCACCGCCGGTCGCGGGGCGTGAGCTGTGGGCGGCCATGCCGCCGGAGGCGGCGTTGGCGGGCCGGGGGGTGCTCGAGCCCTGCTGGCCGCCGGCGTTGTTGTCGGCGCGGGTGCTGTGGGTCTTGATGCCCTGGGCGACCAGGGACGCCGGGGAGGAGATCACGGCGGCGGCCTTGCCCTCGGCGCCCTGCATGATGCGGTTGTTGCGGGCGCCGGCGATCTCGTCGCCGAAGCCGGGGACGAAGCGGTAGATCATCGCGCTGGCGAAGATGGCCAGCAGGATGATGGCGAGGCCGGAGACGACGGCGGAGAACGCGCCGGGGCCGTCGTCGGCGGAGAGCGCGCCGGCCAGGCCGAGGACGATCACGATCACCGGCTTGACCAGGATCACGGCGATCATGATGCCGGCCCAGCGGCGGACGTGGCCCCACAGGTTCTTGTCGACCAGCCCGGCGTAGACGACGGTGCCGAGCAGGGCGCCGACGTAGAGCAGGGCGGCGCGGATGACCATCTCCAGCCAGAGGACACCGGCGGCGAGGATGCTGACCAGGGAGACGACGATCAGCATGATCGGGCCGCCGCCGATGTTCTCGCCCTTGGCGAGGGCGGCGGAGAAGTTGCCGAAGAAGGTGTCGCTCTGGTCGCCGGTGGTCTTGGCGAGGACGTCGGAGACGCCGTCGGTGGCGGAGACGACGGTGTAGAGGATCAGCGGGGTGAAGGCGGAGGCGAGGACGGTCAGCCAGAGGAAGCCGATCGCCTCGGACAGCGCGGTGGTGAGGGGGACGCCTCGTACCGCGCGCTTGGCCACCGCGAGCAGCCACAGGAGCAGGGTGAGGATGGTGGACGCCGCGAAGACGACGGCGTACTGCTGGAGGAACTTGGGGTTGGTGAAGTCGACGTTCGCGGTGTCCTTCACGGCCTCGCTGAGCTTGTCGACGGTCCAGGAGGCGGCGTCGGCGCAGCCTTTGGCGAGGGAGGAGAGGGGGTCGACGGTGTCGGAGACGTTCGGTGAGGGCCGGGCGCCGGACGGGTTGTTGTCCTGCTCGCAATAGGTCTGCGCCTCGCCGGGCAGGAGGGAGCAGTCGACGCTCCTGCTGGGGGACGGTGAGGGCGACGCCCCGCCGCTCGGGGTAGGGGTGGGGGAGGGGGCCGCGAAGGCGCGCGAGGCCAGCAGTACCGCCGTCGTCTGTACGGCCGTCAGGGTGCCGGTGAGTGTGAGCACGCGGCGGGTGTTACCGGGCATACGTGAACCCTCCGTACTCCTCGATGGCCTTGCTGATCTCGTCGGAGGTGGACGCCTTGTCGTCCCCGGGTACCGGCGCCGGGCCGTCCGTCTGCTTGCTCGCGCCCACCTTCCAGTCCCCGTCGGCCCACCGCAGGTCGAACGTCCACGTCTTCCACGACGTGGTGACGGGGTCGGTGGAACGTTCGCCGGACATGCCGATCAGGCCGACGTACCAGACGGCGACCTTGGCGGCGGTGTCGGTGTACTGCTGGACCGTGGTGCCGACCGGTACGACGCGGGAGACGAAGGTACTGCCCTTGGGGGCGTTGCCGTCCGCGTCGAGGCCCATCTTGGCGAGGAAGTCGGCCGAGTACGCCTGGTCGAGGGCGCTCTGCAGCCCGGTGGCGGCGTCGGCGGTGTAGACGGTGGTGACGATGGTGCGCCGGCTGCCCTGGTGGAACATGCCGGTGGAGCCGAGTACCACCGCGTAGTTGGCCGCGGCCGACTGGGCGCCCTGCCGGGTGCGGGCGAAGCCGGACGGGATGCCGGCGGCGCTCTTCGTCGTCACGGGCTCGGTGCCGGTGGCCGCGGTCGAGGCGGCCTCCGCCTTCCCGGCGGGCTTGCCGCCGCCTTGTGCCGAGGCTGCGGAATCGTCTCCTCCACGGTTCGCGAAGGCGATCGCGGCGATGAGGAGGACGACGACGCCGACCACCGTCACCAGGCTGCGCGAGGAGGAGCGGCCGCTGCGGCGGGCGCCGCCGTAGGGGTCGTTGTCGGGCAGCCGCAGTCTGGTCCGGCCGCCGCCGCCGTGGACGTATCCCCGGTCCGCGCCGTATCCCCGGTCCGCGCCGTAGTCCTGCTCGTCGCTCATGCCGTGTACGCCCCCTCGCTGCCGTACCGGTACGCGTAGGAGTACGACGGTAGCCGTGCTGGTTCCCGCGCGGACGCGGAGTGATGACTCGACATCAGGGAGACGCAACCTCAGCCGGTGGGGCCCGACGGGCGGGTGGGGTGGAGGGACCGGGCGTGCCCGGCGGGGACGGACGACGGACGGGAGAGCGGACGGGAGAGCGGACCCGCGGTGTCCCGGACGGGGCGCGGTGGCCGCGGCGAAGGGCGGGCTAGACGGCCATGCCGTACACGATCGTGAACAGTGTGCCGAGTGATCCGATGATGAAGACGCCCGTGAGGCCGGCGATGATCAGGCCTTTGCCCTGCTCGGCGCTGAAGGTGTCGCGCAGGGCGGTGGCGCCGATGCGCTGCTTGGCCGCGCCCCAGACCGCGATGCCGAGGCAGAGCAGGATGGCCACCGCCATCACCACCTCGATCATCACCTTGGCCTCGTTGCCCAGGCTGCCGAAGGGGCCCCAGTCCGGAGCGATCCCGCCGATGATGGTGTTGATGTCTCCCTTGTCGGCCGCAAAGAGCATGTAAGTCACCGCCCCTGGTGGGTAGTTCCGCCATCCTCTGCGGAGTGCAGAGGTCACGCCTCATTCTCGCCGACAACGGCGCCGTCGTATGTCGACTTGGCGTCATTGATGGGCGGGATTCGTACGAATACCACCGTACGGTTACTCTGTGTATCACGGCAGGTCACGCCGGGCAACGAAGTCTCGGCGGAACCTGTGGTGTGGTTCCGTCGTTGACCCCTCTCAGGGTCACACGCGTTTCTGACGGCCGGTCGGGTGAGGGGCCGTCACGATGTTCTCATGGGACCGTGGACGCACTGAAGGAACAGGACCCGGCCCGGATAGGCGGGCACACGCTGCTCGCCCGGCTCGGTGCCGGCGGGATGGGACAGGTGTATCTCGGCCGCTCGCCCGGCGGGCGCCTCGTGGCGATCAAGGTGATCCGGGACGAGATCGTCGACCATCCCGAGGCGCTGGCCCGCTTCCGGCGCGAGGTGGCGACGGCGCGGGCGGTGCGCAGCGCCTACACGGCGAACCTGATCGACGCGTCGCTGGAGGCGGCGCCGTACTGGCTGGCGACGGAGTACGTCGCCGGACCGACCTTGGCGGCGGCGGTGGGGGAGCGGGGGGCGGTGCCCGCCGAGAGCGCCCGGCGGCTGTTCGCGGCTCTCGCCGAGGCCCTGGCCAGTGTGCACGGCCATGGTGTGACGCACCGGGACCTCAAGCCGCAGAACGTGATCCTTTCTCCGCAGGGGCCGCTGCTCATCGACTTCGGTATCGCCCGCGGTGTCACGGACACGGCCCTCACCCAGACCGGGTTCACCCCGGGTACGCCCGGCTACACCGCGCCCGAGGTCCTGATCAGTGACCAGGCCGGACCGGCCGCTGATGTCTTCGCGCTGGGTGCGACGCTGTCCTACGCCGTGACGGGCCGACCGCCGTTCGGGCACGGACCGACGTACGGGGTGTCGTACCGGGTGGTGCACGAGGACATCGACGTGGCGGGTGTCGAGCCGGAGCTCGCCCGGCTCATCCGGGAGTGCGTGGCCAAGGACCCGGCCGAACGGCCCGGTCTGGACGCGGTCATCGCACGCTGTGCGGTTTCCTCCGGACTTGCCGAGGACCCGTTCTACGTGCGTCTCGTCGGCGACGTGGAGGCCGTGCCGCAGGACCTGCACGCCGCCGTCGCGGCGGGGCTGATACCGCCGGGGCGTGGGGCTGTGCCGTCGGCCCAGCTACCCACGGCCGGGCCGGGCTATGTGCCGACCCTCGCACCGTCGGCGCCGACAGCCGTGCCCGAGGCGCGTCGGCCGCGGCGTACCGCGTGGGTGGTGGCCATGGCGGTCGCGGTCGTGGTGGGGACGGGAACTGCCGTGGCGCTGAGGACCCTGGGGGACGACGGGTCCCAGGGGAAGGACCAGGGGCCCATTCCGTCGTCCCCGTCCGCGAGTGCGGTGTCCTCGAAACCGCCGGAGTACATCCTGAACGACCGGATCTCCCGGGACTACTGGACGCTGTCGACCGATTCGGATCTCGCGTCGCACGGCATCGGTCAGTGCCGACAGATCGGTGCGGTGAGTCCCCCGGAAGAACTCCAGTACGGCGTCGACGACGCCGGTGATCCGGAGTCCCCGACGGTCGCCGAGCGAGCCAGGATCATCTTCCGGTTCAAGTACGCGGAGCTCAAGGAGAAGCCCCCGACGCCGTACTACGTCGCGGTGGCGGTGAAGCCGCCGCATGAGATCGACGCCGACACGGGCAAGCCCTTCGAGGTGATGATGGAGAGCAAGAACATCGGCTACTCGAGCAAGCCGGTGGACATCTACACGCACTGGAAGGACGGCGGGTACGTCGAGCTGACCTATCCCGACGACTTCGAGAGCCATTACGCGGGGGGCGACGTCGTCCCGGCGATTCCCGTGGCGAACGACCCGGGGGACTGGACCGCGGTCCTGTACCACGTCAAGGGCGGGCCGAGCGACTACGAGAGCATCGGTTGCACCGGGTTCCGGGTGGGAAGCTCATAAACTGGCGCGAGCGGACTGCTGGCTGACGAGGGGCGGTTGACGGTGCGTAAGGCATGGGTCGTGGCTGGTGCCGCCACCGCGGCGGGCGTCAGCTTCGTGATGCTGCTCGTGGTCGGTGTGTACGTCGTCGCGGGGAGCCTCGTCAACAGCGCGGCGGGCCGTAGCGTCGGGCTGGCCAGAGGGGCGGTGCCGGCCGCGTACGAGGCGCTCGTGCAGAGGTGGGGCAATCTCTGCCCCGCCATCAACCCCGCGCTGCTGGCCGCCCAGTTGTACCAGGAGAGCGGGTTCAACCCGAACGCCAAGAGCCCGGCCAAGGCGGAGGGGATCGCGCAGTTCATCCCGGGGACCTGGGCGACGCACGGGATCGACGGCGACGGGGACGGCGACCGCGACGTGTGGGACCCGCATGACGCGATCCCGTCGGCCGCATCGTACGACTGCGAACTCGCCTCCTATGTCAGGAGCGTGCCAGGGGACCCGACCAAGAACATGCTCGCGTCGTACAACGCGGGTGCCGACGCGGTCATCAGGTACGGCGGGGTGCCGCCGTACAAGGAGACCCAGAACTACGTACGGATCATCACGGCCCTGCAGGAGTCCTTCGCCGCGCCGGTCGGCCGCCTCAGCCCTTCGGAGCAGGCCGCCGGGGCCATCGCCTTCGCTCAGAAGAAGTTGGGGACGCTGTATCTGTGGGGTGGGGACGGGACGCCCGAGGACGGGGGGCGGTTCGACTGTTCGGGGCTGACCAAGGCGGCCTACGAGAGTGTGGGGATCACGCTGCCGCGGGTGGCCAACGATCAGTACAACGCGGGGCCGCATCCGACGCGGGATCAGTTGCTCCCCGGTGACCTGGTGTTCTTCTCCGACGATCTGACCAACTCCCGGGCCATTCGGCACGTCGGCATCTACGTCGGCGGTGGGTACATGATCGACGCGCCGCGGACGGGCGCGGTGATCCGGTTCGACCCGATCGACACGCCCGACTACTTCGGGGCCACACGGGTGACGGAGGATGGCGCGAAAGCGCTCCCCACGAGGGTGTGAACCGAGTGTGAAGCCCGGCCCTGAGCTGCGAGGACGTGTCTCTCTTCGATAACGTCTGCGTGATCATTCAGTGGAGGGTGGAACGTATTGACCGGGGCCGTGCGTTCCTGTTGACGTACATCGACCACGGGGGTGGCAGATGCGGCGCACGCCTGAACACGTGTCAGTGCGCCGGGCACTACGTGACGAAGGGGCCTTGGCACCATGGCTGGACTCGCCGAATCCGGGTCGAACCCCGACGTCGACCTGCTCTACGACATCAACGGTCTGGCGAAGGACGCGCCGCACTGGTTCGACCGGATCGTCGAGTTCGTGGGTGAGTACGGGCTGTTGCTCGCCATGGTGCTGCTGGTGGTGTGGTGTTGGTGGGGGACGCGCAAGCGGGTCGGCGGGGCCGAGGAGGCGGCTTCGTCCGTCGCCGCGCTGGTGTGGGTACCGCTCTCGGCCGCCGTCGCGGTGCTCGTCAACGTGCCCATCCGGGGGTTCGTCGAGCGGCCGCGGCCCTTCCGGGACCATCAGGGGCTGGAGGTGCTCGTCTCCGGGAAGGACGACTTCTCGTTCGTGAGCGACCACGCGACCCTGACCATGGCCATGGGGGTCGCGCTGTTCGTCGCCAACCGGAGGTTCGGGCTGGTGGGCATCGGGCTCGCGCTGGTCGAGGGGTTCTGCCGGGTGTACATGGGAGTGCACTACCCGACGGACGTCGTGGGCGGGTTCGCGCTGGGCACGGCTGTGGCGCTGCTGCTGTCGCCGCTGGCCGCCGCGCTGCTGACACCGCTGCTGCGGGCCGTGGACCGGTCCCGGCGGGCCGGGTGGGTGGTCCGCAGCCGGGCCGCCCGGGAGGCCGATGAGGGGCGGGCGGTGGCGTCCGGCACGCGCACGGAGTCGACGGCCGAGCGGGACCTCGCGGCCTGACGGAGTCCGGCGGCTCGGCGAGGGGCGACGGCTCGGCGCGGCGAGGCGCGACGGCGCGGCGGCACTCGCGGGCCGGCCGGAACAGGTGGCCCAGCGGTGGCCCAGCGGTGCGGGGCTCGGCGATGCGGAGTGCGGCGCTCAGAGCGCCTGCGGGTAGGTGAAGAAGCGGTCGGGGTCGTACTGGCGCTTCAGCTGGGTCAGGCGGGGAGCCGCGTCGCCGTAGTACGCCTTCCGCCAGTCGCGCAGGGTGGGGTCCGTGTAGTTCTGGTACGCCGCCCCCGACGCGTGGGGCCGCATCGCCGCGTGGGCCTCGGTCAGCCAGGACCGGGAGGCCGTGCCGGACGCGCCGGCCGGCCAGGAGGCGATGTACTGGGCGAGCATCCGGGAGCGGCGGTGGACGAAGGCCGTGGCGGTGGGGGAGACCCGGTTGACGGCGCCGCCGAGCGCGGTGAGGGCGATGCTGCCGGGGCCGCCGCGCACGTGCTCGACCTGGGTCAGCAGGGCATGGATGCCGGCCGCGGACAGGGAGCGGTCGAAGAAGTCGGAGCGGGCGGCGTAGGTCTCCCGGCGCAGGGCGCCCTGCGGGGAGCGGCCGGGTGTGGTGCCGGGCAGATGGCACTGGGCGTCCGTCGCGAAGGAGGAACAGCCGGCGTAGATGTCCATGGCCTGCTTGTAGGAGTGGCGGTGCAGGGAGACCGTCGACGCCGGGGCCCCCACCCGGTCGGCGAGGCGGTCCACGGCGTTCTGCAGCTGCCCGTGGGTGCCGATGCAGAACGCCGACACCGAGACGGTGGGAGCACCGCCGGGCGCCCGTTCAAGGTGCAGCGCGGACCAGATCTCGTCCGGCTGGCCGGGGCCCCACTCCTGCCAGGCGCGGACCACCGCCGCCGCGCTGGACCAGGGCCAGGTGAGTCGGCCGGTGACCGCCTGGGGCGCCGGGTGGGTGCGCAGCCGCAGCTCGGTGACGACGCCGAAGGTGCCGTTGCCCGCCCCGCGCAGCGCCCAGAAGAGGTCCTCGTTGTGGGTGGCGTCGGCGACCAGCTCGCGGCCGTCGGCCGTGACGAGGGTCGCCTGGGTGAGGCTGTCACAGGTCAGGCCGTACGCCCGGGAGACGACGCCGTGTCCGCCGCCGAGGGCCAGACCGGACACGCCGACGGTCGGGCAGGAGCCCGCCGGGACGGTGACGCCCTTGGCGGCCAGGGCGCGGTAGACGTCGATGAGTTTCGCGCCGGCCCCGACGACCGCCTGGTCGCCGCTGACCCGGACCCGGCTCAGCCGTGACACGTCGAGGATCAGCCGGCCGTCGCCCGAGGACCAGCCGGCGTACGAGTGGCCGCCGTTGCGGATGGCGACCTTGGTGGCGTGGGCGCGGGCGTAAGACAGGGCGGTGCGGATGTCGTCGGTGTGCGCCACGTAGGCGACCGCGGCCGGCTTCAGGGTGTCGAAGCGGGTGTTGTAGAGCTGGTGGGCGGTCGGCCAGGCGGCGTCGCCGGGGCGGATCAGCTGCCCGTCCAGGTCGCCGGCGAGGGCGGCCCAGTCGGCGGTGCCGGTGGCCGGGGGCGGGGTGGTGGCGGGAGCGGTGGGGCCGGTCCCGTCGGTGGTGCCGCGGCAGGCCGCCGTCGCGGTGGCCGCGAGGGCGGCCGTTCCGCCCGCGATGAACTTGCGCCGTTCCATGGTGTCCGTCCTCGCGCCGTCCGTCGGCTTCACGCAGCGAGACGGGTCCGGCGGGTCATGGGTTCCGGCCTGCCGCGGTGTGCGTCCGTGCGTCCGTGCGGGCCAGGCTCCTGGCTCTGCGGGCCGGGCCGCGCCAGCCGCAGGTGCAGCGGGCGAAGCAGAAGCGGCCCTGTTCGACGGTGCTGGTCAGATGCTCTCCGTCCGTCTGGGGAGCGGTGTGGCCGTCGGCGTGCGTCACTTGGAGAACGTTACCCACGGGCGGGGCGGCGGATGTGTGTCCGGGGGTACGACTTCGGCCATGCGTGACGGGGGCACCTACCCGTCGTTAACCGGTCGACAGCGGGCCCGAGAACGGACATACCGGCTGGGGGTTGTGGCGATGGCGGAGCGGCAGCACGGGCTCAAGGGCGCGGCGGTCGTCGCGGGACTGGTGGCCGGCGCGTGCGCGGGCGCGACCGGTTGCGGGGGCGGTGGGGCCGCGGCGGACGAGGGACGGCCGGCCGATCCCGTGCAGGTCCTGCACCGGGCCGCCGACACCCTGCGCGACGCCGGCAGTTCGAAGGCCACCACGTCGATGGAGATGGCGACCGGCGGCACCCGGGTGACCATCCGGGGCGAGGGGGTGTACGACTACCGCAGGCGGATGGGGCGGCTGAAGGTCGTGCTGCCGCAGGACCCGGCGGGGACC
The DNA here is from genome assembly GCF_057707805.1 of Streptomyces sp. bgisy159. Taxonomy (NCBI): domain Bacteria; kingdom Bacillati; phylum Actinomycetota; class Actinomycetes; order Kitasatosporales; family Streptomycetaceae; genus Streptomyces; species Streptomyces sp. bgisy159. The sequence goes on from NZ_JBYIQX010000066.1 coordinate 14,203, forward strand.
AGTGAGCACCGGCCGATCACCGAACTCCTCACGCCCGGAGCGCTGTTCATGAAGAACCGGGGCGCGGGCGTGCCGGCCGACAAGTGGGTGCGGGTGCGTACGGCGACGCTGTCCGACGGGAACCTGGTCACCGGCGGGGCGACCGATCCGCTGGCCGCCGCGGAGGTGCTGCGCGGGACGCGGACGGCGACGTACCTGGGCCGGACCGAGCTGGCGGGGACGGCGGTGCGGCACTACCGCGGGACCGCCGATCTGGGGGAGGCCGCGCGCGGCGCCACCGCCGGCCACCGGGAGGCGCTGGCGGCGGCGGCGAAAGGGTTCGCCACGGCGCGGGTGCCGTTCGACGTGTACCTCGACGACGCCGGGCGGATCCGCAAGGTCCGGCACCGGTTCAGCTTCGTCAACGGGCGGCGGGAGGGCGTGGTCGCGGTCGCCTCGACGACCCTGCTGTACGACTTCGGCGCGCCGGTCGACGTACGGCTGCCGCCGGCCGGTGACATCTACGCGGGGCGGATCGCCGAGAACTAGCCCTTCCGTGCCATGCGCGGTGTGTGCGCCGCTCCCTACTCTAGGAAGCCGGTGACGGCAGAGACGAGGTGATGCGCGTGGCTCCGGTCGGCGGTACGGCAGTTCAGGACCACGTGGCCCTCGCCGAGATCGAGCTGTGCGGGGAGCTGATCATCGCGGCCTCGGCGGCGGAGGACCGGCTCAGCCTGGAGAGCATCGACGCGGTGCTGCGGGTGGCCGAGGAGCGCGAGGGCTCCTCGGGGACCGGGGCCGGCTGACCGGTGCTCAGGTACGCAGGAGGCGGCCGATCGCCTTCGTGGCCTCCTCCACCTTCGCGTCGATCTCGTCGCCGCCCTTGAGGGCCGCGTCGGCGACGCAGTGCCGGAGGTGCTCCTCCATGAGTTGCAGGGCGAAGGACTGCAGGGCCTTGGTGGAGGCGGAGACCTGGGTGAGTATGTCGATGCAGTAGACGTCCTCGTCGACCATGCGCTGCAGGCCGCGGATCTGGCCCTCGATGCGGCGCAGGCGCTTGAGGTGTTCGGCCTTCTGCTGGTGGTAGCCGTGCACGCCCCGGTCGTGGTCGGTGACCACCTCGGCGGGTGCGGTCGCGTCGGAGGGCGCCGTGGTCGCGCCGGCCTCGGTCGTCGTCATCGCGTCCTCCTGAAGTGACGGGCATATACCCCTGGTGGGTATATGGTAGCCGACTTTGCTGGGTATGGACCTCTTGGTCCGCCCCCGTGCTGACCACTGTGCCCGATGGGCGACACTGGGGGACGGCCCCTTAGCCGTGGCCGGATGATGCGCCTAGCATCAGCCTGACCGAAACCGATGCACCCCGAGGACCCCAAGTGCGCTTTCGTCTGACCCCCAGGGAGACGAGCTTCTACGACATGTTCGCCGCCTCCGCGGACAACATCGTCACGGGCTCGAAACTCCTGATGGAACTGCTCGGGGCGGACGCTTCCGCCCGGGCTGAGATCGCGGAGCGCATGCGGGCGGCGGAGCACGCGGGTGACGACGCCACGCACGCGATCTTCCACCAGCTGAACTCCTCCTTCATCACGCCCTTCGACCGCGAGGACATCTACTCCCTCGCCTCCTCCCTCGACGACATCATGGACTTCATGGAGGAGGCCGTCGACCTGGTCGTCCTCTACAACGTCGAGGAACTGCCACGCGGTGTGGAGCAGCAGATCGAGGTGCTGGCGCGGGCCGCCGAGCTGACGGCCGAGGCGATGCCCAACCTGCGGACGATGTCGAACCTGACCGAGTACTGGATCGAGGTCAACCGGCTGGAGAACCAGGCGGACCAGATCCACCGCAAGCTGCTCGCGCATCTGTTCAACGGCAAGTACGACGCGATCGAGGTGCTCAAGCTCAAGCAGATCGTGGATGTGCTGGAGGAGGCGGCCGACGCCTTCGAGCATGTGGCGAACACGGTGGAGACCATCGCCGTCAAGGAGTCCTGAGGCCCGGCCATGGACACCTTCGCACTGGTCGTGACCATCCTGGTCGCGCTCTTCTTCACGTACACCAACGGCTTCCACGACTCGGCGAACGCCATCGCCACCTCGGTGTCCACCCGGGCGCTGACACCGCGGGCGGCGCTGCTGATGGCGGCCGTGATGAACCTTGGCGGTGCCTTCCTCGGTTCCGGGGTCGCCAAGACCGTCAGTGAGGGGATCATCCAGACGCCCGAGGGGTCGAAGGGGATGGGGATCCTCTTCGCCGCCCTCGTCGGCGCCATCACCTGGAACCTGATCACCTGGTACTTCGGCCTGCCCTCGTCGTCCTCGCACGCCCTGTTCGGGGGCATGGTGGGGGCGGCGCTGGCGGGTGGCACCAGCGTCTACTGGAGCGGGGTCTTCGAGAAGATCGTCCTGCCGATGTTCGTGTCGCCGATCGTGGGTCTGCTGGTCGGCTATCTGGTGATGACGGGCATCCTGTGGCTCTTCCGGCGGGCGAACCCGCACAAGGCGAAGCGGGGCTTCCGGATCGCGCAGACCGTCTCGGCCGCCGCGATGGCGTTGGGGCACGGTCTGCAGGACGCCCAGAAGACGATGGGCATCGTGGTGATGGCCCTGGTCATCGCCGATGTCGAGGACTACGGCGATCCCATTCCGGTGTGGGTCAAGGTCGCCTCCGCCGTGATGCTCTCGCTGGGTACCTACGCCGGCGGGTGGCGGATCATGCGCACGCTGGGACGGAAGATCATCGAGCTGGACCCGCCGCAGGGGTTCGCGGCCGAGGCGACCGGGGCGTCGATCATGTTCACCACGGCGTTCCTGTTCAAGGCGCCGATCTCCACGACCCACGTGATCACCTCGGCGATCATGGGCGTGGGCGCGACCAAGCGGATCAACGCGGTGCGGTGGGGTGTCGCCAAGAACATCGTGCTCGGGTGGTTCATCACCATGCCGGCCGCGGCGCTGGTCGCGGCGGCGGCCTTCGGACTGATCGACCTGACCATCCTGTAGTGCCGGGCCCTCCCTTGGTGCCCGGCCGCCCGTCGCCCGCTTTCGGTGGGCGGTGCGCAGGTGCCGGCAGGCAAACGATGAGGCCCGCCCCCCGGGAGCCAGGGGGCGGGCCTTCTCGGCCTCGCGGTGGCACCGCCATGCAGCACCGCGAGGAGTCAGGGCCGGCTCAGCCGAAGCGGCCGGAGATGTAGTCCTCGGTGGCCTGGACCGACGGGTTGGAGAAGATGCGCTCCGTGTCGTCGATCTCGATGAGGCGGCCGGGCTGGCCGACGGCGGCCAGGTTGAAGAAGGCCGTGCGGTCCGAGACACGGGCGGCCTGCTGCATGTTGTGCGTCACGATGACGATCGTGAAGCGTTCCTTCAGCTCGCCGATCAGGTCCTCGATGGCGAGGGTGGAGATGGGGTCCAGGGCCGAGCAGGGCTCGTCCATGAGCAGCACCTTGGGCTCGACCGCGATGGCCCGCGCGATGCACAGGCGCTGCTGCTGGCCGCCCGACAGACCGGAGCCCGGCTTGTTCAGGCGGTCCTTGACCTCGTTCCAGAGGTTCGCGCCCTTGAGGGACCTCTCGACGACCTCCGCGAGCTCGCTCTTCTTGTAGTTGCCGTTCAGGCGCAGCCCGGCCGCCACGTTGTCGAAGATCGACATGGTGGGGAAGGGGTTCGGGCGCTGGAACACCATGCCGACCTCGCGGCGCACGGACACCGGGTCGATGCCGGCGCCGTACAGGTCCTCGTCGTCGAGGAGGACCTTGCCCTCGACACGGCCGCCCGGCGTCACCTCGTGCATACGGTTCAGGGTGCGCAGGAAGGTCGACTTGCCGCAGCCGGACGGGCCGATGAACGCCGTCACCGAGCGCGGCTCGACGGTCATCGAGATGTCTTCGATCGCCTTGTGGGAGCCGTAGTACGCGGTCAGTCCGCTGACATCGATTCGCTTGGCCATGATTGCTACTTCACTTCCGGATCAGTCGGTCGCTGGATGGCCGCGTCAGCGACCGGTCTTGGGGGCCTTCCAGCGGGCGATGCCGCGGGCCACCAGGTTGAGGATCATGATGAAGCCGATGAGGGCCAGGGCCGCCGCCCAGGCGCGGTCGTACGCCGCACCGGAGCCGCCGCTGTTGGCGTACTGCAGGTAGATGTACATCGGCAGCGACGCCTGTGGGTCCTCGAAGGGGTTGGCGTTGATGAAGTTCGTGCCCCACACCAGCAGCAGGACGGGGGCCGTCTCGCCGGTGATGCGCGCGACGGCCAGCATCACGCCGGTGGTGATACCGCCGATGGAGGTCGGCAGGACCACCTTGAGAATGGTGCGCCACTTCGGGACGCCCAGCGCCAGCGAGGCCTCGCGCAGCTCGTTCGGGACGAGCTTGAGCATCTCCTCGGTGGAACGGACGACGACCGGAATCATCAGGATGCACAGGGCCAGCGAGCCGGCGAAACCGGACGGCCCCATGTCGAGCATCAGGATCCAGAGACTGAGGACGAACAGACCCGCGACGATCGACGGGATGCCCGTCATCACGTCGACGAAGAAGGTGACGGCCTGGGCGAGCCGGCCCCGGCCGTACTCGACCAGGTAGATCGCGGTGAGCACGCCGACCGGCACGGAGATCAGCGCGGCGAGGCCGACCTGCTCCAGGGTGCCGAGGATGGCGTGGTAGATGCCGCCGCCGGGCTCGGTGTCGGAGACCACGCCCATCGAGTGGGTGAGGAAGAAGACGTCGAAGACCTTCGCACCGCGCTTGACGGTCTCCCAGATGAGGGAGGCGAGCGGTATCACGGCCAGGATGAACGCCACCCACACCATGCTGGTCGCGACGCGGTCCTTGGCCTGGCGCCGGCCCTCGACCCGGGCGGCGATGCCGAAGGTGCCGAGGACGAACAGCAGCGCGGCGATCAGACCCCACTGGACGTTGCTGTCCAGGCCGGCCGCGGCGCTGATGCCCAGGCCGGCGGCGACCGAGCCGGCGGCGACCGCCCACGGGAACCAGGCCGGCAGGTGGGCACCGCGCAGGGTGCTGCGGCGCTTGGCGGAGACGGATGCGTGGCTCATGCGTTGGCCCCCGAGTACTCCTTGCGGCGGGCGATGATCAGCCGGGCCGCGCCGTTGACCAGCAGGGTGATGACGAAGAGCACCAGGCCGGAGGCGATCAGGGCGTCCCGGCCGATCTCGGTGGCCTCGTTGAACTTGCTGGCGATGTTCTGGGCGAAGGTGCCGCCGCCCGGGTCCAGCAGGCTGGCGTTGATGTCGAAGGTCGGCGAGAGCACCATGGCCACGGCCATCGTCTCACCGAGGGCGCGGCCGAGGCCGAGCATGGAGGCGGAGATCACGCCGGAGCGGCCGAAGGGCAGCACCGACATGCGGATGACCTCCCAGCGGGTGGCGCCGAGCGCCAGCGCCGCCTCCTCGTGCATCCGCGGGACCTGGCGGAAGACCTCGCGGCTCACGTTCGTGATGATCGGCAGGATCATGATCGCGAGGAGGATGCCGACGGTGAGCAGGGAGCGCGGGGCGCCGCCGTTCCACTCGAAGATCCCGGTCCAGCCGAGGTACTCGTCCAGCCAGCCGTACAGGCCGTCCATGTGCGGAACGAGGACGAGGGCGCCCCACAGGCCGTAGACGATGGACGGCACCGCGGCCAGCAGGTCGATCACGTACGCGATGGGGCCGGAGAGGCGGCGCGGCGCGTAGTGGGTGATGAACAGCGCGATGCCGACGGCGATCGGGACGGCGATGGCCATGGCGATGACCGACGACACGACGGTGCCGAAGGCCAGCACGGCGATGCCGAAGGCCGGCGGGTTGGCGCTGGGGTTCCACTCGAAGGTGGTGAAGAAGTTGGCCTCGTCCTTGTTGATGGCGAGGACGGCCCGGTAGGTGAGGAAGGCCGCGATGGCGGCCATGATCACCAGGACCAGGATGCCGGACCCGCGGGACAGACCGAGGAAGATCCGGTCTCCGGGGCGGGTGGCACCGTGCGCGGCGCGCTTCTGCTCGGCCGGGACGGGCCCGGGAGCTGGGGGAGCTGTGGTGTTCTGTGTGGTGGTGTCCATCGGGTTCTCCGGTCTGCGGAGCCGTCGTGCGGGGCGGCTCGGGGCGGAGCCTTCGCGTCGGGCTCCTGGCGGCGGTGCACCGGACGGTGCGGTCCGGCCCCGGGGGGCCGGACCGCACACTGGGGTCAGCTCAGGGCCGAGATGTTCGACCGGACCTTGGTGATGATCTCCTCGGGCATCGGCGCGTAGTCGACGCCGGTCAGCAGGGCCTGGCCGTCCTTGGAGGCCATGAAGTTCAGGAACGACTTCGTGGTGGCCAGGGAGTCGGACTTGTTGCCCTTGTCGCAGACGATCTCGTACGTCACCAGGGTGATCGGGTAGGCACCCTCGGCCTTGGTGGCGTAGTCCAGCTTCAGGGCGAGGTCGGAGCCGGTGCCGACGGTCTTGGCGGCGGCGATGGCCTTGGTCGCGTTCTCCAGGGTGGCCTCGACCGGGGCGCCGGCGCCGGTGTTCAGGGCGACCGTCTTCATGCCGTCCTTGGCGTAGGACAGCTCGAAGTAGGAGATCGCGCCGGAGGTCTGCTTCACCTGCTGCGCCAGGCCGGAGGAGCCCTGCGCGGCCTGGCCGCCCTTGGCCTTCCACGCCTTGCCGGGCTCGTACTTCCAGTCGTTCGGCGCGGCGGCGGCCAGGTACTTGGTGAAGTTGTCGGTGGTGCCGGACTCGTCCGAGCGGTGGAACGCCTGGATCTTCAGGTCGGGAAGCTTGGCGCCGGGGTTGAGCTTGGCGATGGCCTCGTCGTTCCAGTTGGTGATCTGGCTGTCGAAGATCTTCGCCACGGTGGCGGCGTCCAGGACGAGCTTGTCGACGCCGGGAACGTTGAAGCCGATGGCGACCGGACCGCCGACCATCGGCAGGTCGATGGCCTGACCGCCGGAGCAGACCTTCTTGGACTCCTCGACCTCTTCCGGCTTCAGCGCGGAGTCGGAGCCGGCGAACGCGGTCTGACCCTGCAGGAAGGCGGTGATGCCGGCGCCCGAACCGGTCGGGTTGTAGTTGATCTGGACGTCCTTGCAGGCGGCCGTGTAGGCCTTGACCCAGGCGTCGATGGCGTTCTTCTGCGCGGACGAGCCGGACGCCTGGAGCTGGCCCTTGGCGTCCTTGCAGTCGACGTTGCCGGCCGCGGCGGTCGCGGTCGAGTCGGAGCCGCTGCCGCTGGAGCCGGTGTCGTCGGAGCCGCACGCCGTGAGGGCCAGGGCGCCGGAGACGGCGATCGCGCCGAGAGCGAGAGCCCGCCGGTTCTTGCGCTGAAGCTTCACTTGAGATCCTTCCGGGAGCCGCCGTCCTGAATTCGGCGGCGTGCGAGGGTCTGCGTCATGAGGGTCTGCGTTGTACCGACACGTCCCGCAGGTCGCGGTCCGCACCGGGTAAGGCCGAAATTAGGCAGAACAGGTGAAGCCACCTACGGGCGTAAATGAACGGCGGGTGAACCCCTGAGGTCGGTGCGGTTAGGTCACGGAACGCTCACGCCGAGGACACGGAGAGGCTGCGGTGGCCGTCCGTCACCGGGCCGGACGCAGGGTCGCCGGCAGGGCGTCGACCAGGTCGCGGTCCCTCGCCTGGGTCAGCCGGGCCTTCGCCGCGGCGGGCGGCAGCCACAGGACGCGGTCCACCTCGGTGTTCGGCCGGAATTCGCCCCCCGTGGCCTCGGCCGCCCAGTAGCGCACCCGCTTGGGCCGGCCGTTCGCCAGGTAGTGCTGCGTGGGCAGCTCGGCGCCGGGCGCGGCGGTGTGACCGGTCTCCTCAGCCACCTCGCGCAGGGCGCCGCGCAGCGCGTCCTCGTCCGGCTTGAGCTTGCCCTTGGGGTGCGACCAGTCGTCGTACTTCGGACGGTGCACGAGGCACAACAGCAGGGAACCGTCGGCCGGGGAACGGCGCCACAGGACGCAGCCGGCCGCCTCCACCACGGGGCTGTCCGGAGGAGAACTCATGGGCCACCGCCTCCTGGGCCGGGTGGGGTCAGGGCGTGCCGACGGCCTGCCGCCGCCAGGTGTGCTGGAACGCGTACCGCGCCGCCTCCACCTCATGCCGCTGGTCGGCGTGCAGGACACCGAGCGCGTAGGCGGTCGCCGGGGCGATCCGGGGGGTGCGGGCGGCCTGCGCCGCCGCCGCGGCGGCCTCCGCCGCGTCACGGTGCCGGTCGAGGGCCTCGCCGGCCGCCAGCAGCCGTACGTCGGGGGCGCGGTCGTCGCCGTGCAGGACGTCCAGCGCGTAGCGGTGCAGGCGCAGCAGCAGGCGGACCTGGTGCCAGGGGGCGTCCTGCGGGTGCGGGGCCGGCTCCGGGGACAGCCCGTGGACCAGGGCCTCCGCGTTGTAGGGGAGGCCGGCGGTGATCAGGGGCAGGGCGGCGACCGCGTCGGCCAGGCGCTCCTCGGCGGCGGCGGCCGGCGGACGCAGGTCGGCGGTGGCCGCGGCCGGGGCCAGCGGGACGTCGCTGGCGAGGAGCGCCACCTTGTCGGCGACGGCGTGGAACCGGGACGAGCCGAGGGCCTGCAGGGCGGTGGAGTGGGCGCGGGTGCGGGCGAGGGTGAGCTGGCGGTCGAGCAGGGCGCCGGCCTTCGCGGCGCCCACGGTGAGGTGACCGCGGTCCAGGGGGGCCGGGGAACCGGCGTGGTCCAGGGCCGTCGTACCCGCCCGCGAGGCCCGGGCGGGGCGGCCGCCCGCGGCCACCTCCTCGGCGTGCTCGCCCGTGCCGCCCTGCGCGGGGACCATCGGCGCGGCCGAGCCGGACAGCCGGTGCAGGGCCAGCAGGAGGCGCTCCAGCCGCGACTCGTAGGCGTGTTCCAGGGCGAGGGTGCCGGAGATCCAGGCCAGCTCGGGGCGGATCTCCTCGGACCAGTCGGCGTCCAGCAGCGGGCGGAAGGTGTGCAGGCTGCCGCTGATGCGGCGGGCCGAGCGGCGCAGGGCGCGTGCCGCGTCGGCCGACCCGTCCCCGCCGCCCGCGGCGCCGCCGCCGGTCTCCCGGTGCTGGCGCAGCGCCCGCAGGAACTCCGTGGCCTGGGCCCGGAGGTAGCCGGCGAGGGCGTCCCCGGTGCGGGCGCGGCCGGCCGCGGGGTCCGTCAGGTCATGGTGTCGCTGTGCCACGCCGGCGCCTCCGGGCGTCTATGAGCATCTCCTGGACGTTGCGCAGTGGTTGACCGTCCGAGTCGGCCGCGTGCCGGGTCCACTCGCCGTCCGGGCCGAGGTGCCAGGAGGCGGTGGTGTCCGCCATGCCGGTCTCCAGCAGCCGGTTGAGGGCGGCGCGGTGCGCCGGGTCGACGACCCGGACCAGGGCCTCGATACGGCGGTCGAGGTTGCGGTGCATCATGTCGGCGCTGCCGATCCACACCTCGGGCTCGCCCCCGTTGCCGAAGGCGAAGACCCGGGAGTGCTCCAGGAACCGGCCGAGGACGGAGCGGACCCGGATGTTCTCCGACAGGCCGGCCACGCCCGGGCGCAGCGCGCAGATGCCCCGCACCCAGATGTCGACCGGCACGCCGGCCTGGGACGCCCGGTAGCAGGCGTCGATCACGGCCTCGTCGACCATCGAGTTGACCTTGATGCGGACGTAGGCGGGCCGGCCGGCACGGTGGTGCTGGGCCTCCTTGTTGATCCGCTGGACCAGGCCGTCGCGCAGCGACTTGGGGGCCACCAGCAGGCGCCGGTACGTCTCCCGGCGCGAGTAGCCGGACAGCCGGTTGAACAGGTCGGACAGGTCCGCGCCGACCTGCGGGTCGGCGGTCAGCAGGCCGAGGTCCTCGTAGAGGCGGGCCGTCTTGGGGTGGTAGTTGCCGGTGCCGACGTGGCTGTAGCGGCGCAGCGTCTCGCCTTCCTGGCGGACGACGAGCGACAGCTTGCAGTGCGTCTTCAGGCCGACCAGGCCGTAGACGACGTGGCAGCCGGCCTCCTCCAGCTTGCGCGCCCACTTGATGTTGGCGTGCTCGTCGAAACGGGCCTTGATCTCGACCAGGACGAGGACCTGCTTGCCGGACTCGGCGGCGTCGATGAGCGCGTCGACTATCGGCGAGTCGCCCGAGGTCCGGTACAGGGTCTGCTTGATCGCCAGGACGTCCGGGTCGGCCGCGGCCTGCTCCAGGAAGGCCTGCACGGACGTCGAGAAGCTGTCGTACGGGTGGTGCAGCAGCACGTCCCGCTTGCGCAGCGCGGCGAAGATGTCCGGCGCGGACGCCGACTCCACCTCGGCCAGGTCGCGGTGGGTGCCGGCGACGAACTTGGGGTACTTCAGCTCCGGCCGGTCCAGGCTGTGGATGCGGAACAGGCCGGTCAGGTCGAGCGGACCGGGCAGCGGGTACACCTCGGCCTCGGAGACCTTCAGCTCGCGCACCAGCAGGTCGAGGATCTCCCGGTCGATGTTCTCCTCGACCTCCAGGCGAACCGGCGGCCCGAAGCGGCGCCGCATGAGTTCCTTCTCCAGGGCCTGGAGCAGGTTCTCGGCGTCGTCCTCCTCGACCTCCAGGTCCTCGTTGCGGGTGACCCGGAAGGTGTGGTGCTCCAGCACCTCCATGCCCGGGAACAGCTCCTCCAGGTGGGCCGCTATGACGTCCTCCAGGGGGACGTACCGGCCCGGGGAGCACTCCAGGAAGCGGGAGAGCAGCGGCGGCACCTTCACCCGGGCGAAGTGGGGGGTGCCGGTGACGGGGTTGCGCACCCGCACGGCCAGGTTCAGGGAGAGCCCGGAGATGTACGGGAAGGGGTGCGCGGGGTCGACGGCCAGCGGGGTGAGCACGGGGAAGATCTGGTGGCGGAAGAGCGTGAAGAGGCGGGCCTGCTCCTTCTCCGTCAGCTCGTGCCAGCGGACCAGGTGGATGCCCTCCTCGGCGAGCGCCGGGGCGACGTCCTCGTGGTAGCAGGCCGCGTGCCGGGCCATCAGCTCGCGGGAGCGGGCCCAGATCATCTCCAGCACCTCGCGGGGCTGCAGCCCGGAGGCGGAGCGGGTGGCGACCCCGGTGGCGATGCGGCGCTTCAGGCCGGCCACCCGGACCATGAAGAACTCGTCCAGGTTGCTGGCGAAGATCGCGAGGAAGTTCGCCCGTTCCAGGAGCGGGGTGCCGGGGTCCTCGGCGAGTTCGAGGACGCGCTCGTTGAACGCGAGCCAGCTGCGCTCCCGGTCGAGGAAGCGGCCCTGCGGGAGCTGGACGCCGGTCGCGCCGTCGAGCTGTGACTCCTCGTAGTCGTCGAGGTCGGCGTCGAGGTCGGGCTCCAGATCGGAGACCACGGCGGCGACGGTGTGCGGGCGGTGCGCGGCTATGGAGCCCACGGAGGGCTGCGCGTGCGGTGTCTCGGACCGGGTGTTCGACTGGCTCATGGACCCATTCTTCCGCGCCACCGGCGTCACGGGCGCGTCGGAACGCGCGGGAGGGAGCGCGGCGACGTTCCTGCCCCTGGGTGTCCCCTCCGGGGGCGGTGAAGGCTCGGGCACGGCGGCGGTCATTGGCCGAGGGTCGCAAGCCTGTCTGAATCGCTGGTTACGGAGACATGACGTGTGGGATAGCCCGGGGCGGATCACAGGCGTCGGACGCGGCCGCGGAGCCGGGCCCTGCGCCGCCGGCGCCGGGTAGGCGGCTGCCGAGGCGCGGGGGACGTGTCGGCCACCGGCCGGCCTCGGGCGGTACGGCGGTGCCGTGCGGCGGGCGCGCCCGCCGGCCCACGCCGGGGGAGGGGCCGGCGCCGATCGGCGGGGCGGGCGGGAGCGCTCTCCCGGCCCCCGCTCGTGACAGACCGCGTACCGGCCCCCACCCGTGGACGGACCGCCGCCGCCGGCCCGCGCCCCCGTCGCGTGGCCGGCCGCCCGACCCGGGACCCGCCTCGGTCAGGTCTCCGTGCGGTACATCAGGTCCGCCTCGTGGGTGACGAACCCGAGCCGTTCGTAGACGGACACCGCGGCCTTGTTGTCGGCGTCGACGTAGAGCATCGCGGTGGGCAGGCCCTGGCTCGCGAGGTGGCGCAGGCCGATGGTGGTGAGGGACTTGCCGAGGCCGCCGCCCTGCGCGTCCGGCGAGACGCCGAGGACGTAGACCTCGCCGAGCTGTTCCTCCGCGTGCACCTTGGTCCAGTGGAAGCCGAGGAGCCGGTCGCCGCGGAACGCGAGGAAGAAGCCGGCGGGGTCGAACCAGGGCTCGGCCTTGCGGGCGTCCAGGTCGCGCTGCGTGAGGGAGCCCTGTTCGGGATGGTGCGCGAACGCCTCGGCGTTGACGGCGAGCCAGGCGGCGTCGTCGGCGCCCGGGACGAACGTACGGACCGTCACCCCCTCCGGGAGGACCGGCTCGGGCAGGTCGAGCCCCGTCAGCGGACGCCGCATCTGACGCAGTTCGCGGAACAGGGTGAGACCGAGGACCTGCGCCAGGTGGCGGGCGGCGGCGTGGCCGCCGTGGGCCCAGATCCGCAGCCGCTTGCCGGAGGCGGCGAGCAGGGCGGAGCCGAGCGCCCGGCCGTGGCCGTGACCGCGGCGCGCGGGGTGGACGACGAGTTCGGCGGCCGGCGCCTCGATGGGGTCGGTGTCCTCCAGCTGGGCGTACCCGACGAGTTGGCCGTTCTCGGACAGCAGCAGATGGGACACGCCCTCACGCTCGCCGCCGCGCAGCTGTAGCCGACCCTGCTCGGACACCGCCTGCTGACCGTCGGTACGGGCGGCCTCCGCGAGCAGGTCGAGGACCGCCTCGATCCGGTCCGGGGTGAGCGCGGAGAAGGTCTCGATGGTTCGGGAGACGGGGAGCGGGAGCCGTGCGGGGTCGTCGCTGGTCATGCATACGAGGGTAAGGGGAGGGCGGCGCGCGGGCCCGAAAGCGCAGACGTCGGAAAAGGTAAACCAGGATGTAACCGCGAAACCCCTGTCGCGCTACGCGCGTTGACTCTAGGCTGCGGCCGGACGGGGGCGTAGATCCACACCCGCCTCACCGGGCCGGCCCGGCCCGGGGGACGCAACCACAGGGGGGCGCATGCCAGCCACTTCCCAGTCGTACCCGAGCCGCAGACGCCGGACCTACCGCACGCTCGCGGGTGCCGCCGTGCTCGCCACCGTCGGCGCCCTGGCCGCGGCGCTGCCGGCGGACGCCAGCGACGGCCGGGGCCGGGGCCACCACCACCCGTGGCCCGGCCGCTACCAGGACGTCCAGTTGCTGTCGTTCAACGACCTGCACGGCAACCTGGAGCCGCCGTCCGGCTCCTCCGGCCGGGTCACCGAGGCCCACGAGGACGGCACCACGCAGACCGTCGACGCGGGTGGCGTCGAGTACCTGGCGACCCATCTGCGCCAGGCCCGCGCGGGCCACAAGTACTCCATCACGGCGGCCGGCGGCGACATGGTCGGCGCCTCCCCGCTGCTCTCGGGCCTCTTCCACGACGAGCCCACCATCGAGGCGCTGAACAAGCTCGACCTGGACGTGACGAGCGTCGGCAACCACGAGTTCGACGAAGGCGCCAGGGAGCTGTCCCGCCTGCAGAACGGCGGCTGCCACCCCACCGACGGCTGCTACACCGACGAGGGCTTCGGCGGCGCCGACTTCCCGTACCTGGCCGCGAACGTCCAGGACGAGAAGACCGGTCGGCCGATCCTCAAGCCGTACTGGATCTGGAAGAAGCGGGACGTCAAGATCGGCTTCATCGGGGTGACCCTGGAGAACACCCCGGGCATCGTCTCCGCCGACGGCGTCAAGGGCCTCACCTTCAAGGACGAGGTCGACACCATCAACAAGTACGCCAGGGTGCTGCAGGCCAGGGGCGTCAAGTCGATCGTCGCCCTGATCCACGAGGGCGGCTTCCCGGCCTCCTCGGCCTACAACTACGACTGTGACTCGCCGGGTGCGGGCGACGGCATCTCCGGCCCGATCGTCGACATCGCGAAGAACATCACCCCCGCGGTCGACGCGCTGGTCACCGGGCACACCCACCAGGCGTACACGTGCACCATCCCCGACCCGGCGGGCCGGCCCCGGATGGTCACCTCCGCCTCGTCCTTCGGCCGCCTCTACACCGACACCACGCTGACCTACGACCGGTTCACCGGTGACATCGCCCGGACGGCGGTGAAGTCGGCGAACCACGTGGTCACCCGGGACGTCCCCAAGGCGCCCGACATGACCGAGCTGATCGACCGGTGGGACACGCTGGCCGCCCCGATCGGCAACCGCCCGATCGGCCACATCTCCGCCGACATCACCAACCAGGGCACCGAGTCCCCCATGGGCGACCTCATCGCGGACGCCCAACTGGCCTACGGCAAGCAGCTCGACCCGGACACCGACCTGGCACTGATGAACCCGGGCGGGGTGCGCGCCGGCCTCACCTACGCGGCCAAGGGCAGCGAGGGCGACGGTGTGGTGACGTACGCCGAGGGCTTCACCGTGCAGCCGTTCGCCAACACGGTGAACCTGCAGAACTTCACCGGTGAGCAGCTCGTCCAGGTGCTGAAGGAGCAGGTGAGCGGCAAGAACGAGGCCGCGCCGAGGATTCTGCAGCCGTCCTCCGGCCTGACCTACACCCTGGACCTGACGAAGACCGGCGCCGACCGGGTCGTCACGGACTCCGTCCGGCTGAACGGCGCGGCGATCGACCCGTCGGCCACCTACCGCGTCGCGACGAACAGCTTCCTCGCGGGAGGCGGCGACAACTTCCCGACGCTGGGCCTGGGCACCGACGACCTGGTCGGCACCGACGACCTGGCCGCCCTGGAGCAGTACCTGCTGGCCAACTCCTCGGCCACCGACCCGATCGCGCCCCCGGTGCCGAACCGGATCACGATCGTGCAGTAGGCGCTGTCCCGGGGGGGGGGGGGGGGGGGGGGGGGGGGGGGGGGGGGGGGGGGGGGGGGG
>NZ_JBYIQX010000067.1:0-26461 GCF_057707805.1 Streptomyces sp. bgisy159
AGCCAGACCGACCGTCACAGCAACTGCGGCTGCAGTACTAGACGGTCGACGCACCAGCCGATGTCGCGGCCTTCGGGAAGATCCACGCCTTTGAGCCGAACAATGATGTCATCACGAATCTGCGACGGGACAGGACCACGCTGCTGTCCGCGATCGACGACGAACGCATGGAAGTCGGCCTGCGGACTCTCGTTGACGATGAAGGTGAACCGAGTCCCGACTGGGAGGGGTTTCCCGAGGAACAGCTTTCCCAGGTAGCTCGTCTCTGGCTTCTTCGGAATGTCCGGTGTACACACTTTGGCGACACTGTGCCGCTTACCGGCTTCCTCGATGGTCTTCACCTGGCGGTATGCGGGCGCGTCACCGTTTCTACAGACGATGTCTTCCAGGTCCTCCCAAGAGACCTGAGTCCACATGCCCTCATGCATGTCCAGGCAGTCCAGAAGCGTCACCGCGTCTTGATAGGCGAAGCCGCGCCGACTTCGGCGTCCGCCGTCAGCCGGCGCTGCAGACATCGGCGCCCCGATGAGTCAGGCACCCGTAAGGCGACACACAACTGGCTGACGACCATGTGGCTCGCACCCACACCCCCTAGATCATCCAAGGCGGCCAAGTACACCACCGAGTAACAGAGTGTGGCAATATGCTTGACGCTCAGCGACAAAGTTACCCACCCCACTTCCCCTGATGGGCTCGGTGGCCGGGAGAACCTCACCGAGGCGCCGGCGACTTCTGTCCCGGCCTCCGCCGCCGGGCTGACGGTGGCGAGGCGCGGTGGCCCCGGCCGACCGTCTGAGCGCCCCCGCGCCGGAACAGCACTACGAGGGTGCTCCCCCGCCCGCCGCGTCCCAGCCGTCCAGGAAGGCGGCCAGGGCGCGGCGTTGTTCTTCCTCGCGGGCGACCTGCCGGGCGAGGACGTCACGGTCGATGTACGGGTCGACGGCGGCGAGGACCAGGCGCCGGAGTTCGGCCGGCTCCAGCGCCTCCACCTCCCACTGCACCGGGCGGCGGGGGTCGAAGCCCTAGCGGCGGGCGAAGGCCGGCCACCTCGGATCGCCGTGCTTGCCCTCGGTGGGCATACCGGTCGTCATCCACGCTGTCGTCGACGCCGATCATTTCCTGCACCAGCACTCCCGCCAGCCGTCGCTCCCGGTCGCTGAGCGGGTCAGCGGGGACCAGGTGGGCGAGGTCTCCCGGATCCCGGATCTCATCGCGCCAGCGCAGGGTCTGCAACAACTGAAGATCTCACCTGTCACCGCTGGCGCATCCACCGGCGCAGTCGCCCGAGCGCCCCGGTGCGAGGTGGGCGCTGCCGGAGGCCGGAGGCGATCCTCCTTCGTGTCCGGGAGCCCTTGATCACGGCTGGAAGCCGGTGTGCCGGCTCGTGCGCCTGCGGCGCCGGAAGACAAGTGTGGTGAGCAGAAGGAGCGCGAAGAGTACGGCGATCACGGCTGGACCGGCGGTGTCCAGGGTGTCGGCAACGGCTCGCTGGATGCCGGTCGCAGTGTCGATGACGGGGTCGGTGGTGGTGGGGTTGCGCAGGGCGCGGATTTCGTACCAGCCGTAGTAGGCGACGTAGGCGCCGACCAGGAGGAGCAGACCGCCGCCGAGCCGCGGGGCGATCGCACCGAGGCGGCGTAGCCGGGTGACGGCGGTGGTGCGGGTGAGGGCGACGGTCAGGGAGGCGGCGCCGACGATCAGGCCCATCCCGGCGGCGTAGGCCGTGAACAGGGCGATGCCTTCAGTGGTGGAGCCGCTGCGGAAGGCGGAGACCACGATGGCGAGGAACGGGGCGATGGTGCAGCCGAGGGAGGCGGTGGCATACGCCATGCCGAACAGCGCCATCGAGGGCACGGAGCGCGTGACGGCGGGGGCGCGGCGGAGTTTCGGGGCCAGGGCGGGCAGTTGGCGGCCGGCGAGCAGCCATGCTCCGGCGGCGGTGATGAGCAGGCCGAAGGCGATGGTGAACCAGGGCAGGTGCTGCTGGACCTGGCCGGCGACGGGCTGGATGACGAGTCCGAAGACGCCGAAGAAGGCGGCGAAGCCGACGGTCATCGCGGCGGTGGCGGCGAGCGCCCGGCCGACGGCGACGGTGCGGCTGGGGCTGTCGTCGCCCAGGACGAGCAGCGAGAGGTAGGCGGGCAGCAGGGCGAAACCGCACGGGTTGACGGCGGCGAGCATCCCGGCGCCGAGCGCGAGAGCGAGAGGCAGATCACTCATGGCGCGTTCAGCCGGTGAGGGCGGCGACCTTGTCCGCCAGCCCCTTGCCGCCGGGGAGCACGCCCTCGTAGACGGTCTTTCCGGTCTGGTCGAGGATCACGTAGAAGCTCTGCTGGGTGATCTCGAACCGCTTCCACACCTCGCCCTTCTCGTCGGACAGATGGGGGAAGGAGCCGGTGCCGGTGTCGGAGACGAAAGCGCGCATGGCGCCGTTCGTGTCCAGGCCCGCGACGCCCACGACGTTCGCCCTGCCCTCGTAGGCGGCGGCGACCTTGGCCGTCTCGGCGGCCTGTCCCTTGCACGTCGGGCACCAGGGCGCCCAGAACCACAGCACGGTGGGCTTGCCCGCGAGAGTCTTCGCGTCGAACGGCTTGCCGTCCACGGTAGTGGCGGAGAAGTTCAGCGCCTCGGGGACCTTCACACCCTGTGACCCGCTGCCGCTGTCGGGGGAGCCGACGGGCGACTGCGCGGGGGAAGACGCCTTCGAGGGGGAGGCGCCCGCGTCGCCGGCGGACGCGGAGCCGTCGCCCGAGCCGCATGCGGTCAAAGCGAGAAGGGCGGCAGCGACGGCGGCCGGGAGGAGGATACGGGCACGCAAGGAGAACTCCTGAAGGGTCGAGACTGCTGGCGAGCGTAGTTCGTGGCGGCTCGAGCGGGCAGTGGGTGGGAGCCT
Organism: Streptomyces sp. bgisy159; assembly: GCF_057707805.1. Classification (NCBI taxonomy): domain Bacteria; kingdom Bacillati; phylum Actinomycetota; class Actinomycetes; order Kitasatosporales; family Streptomycetaceae; genus Streptomyces; species Streptomyces sp. bgisy159. The sequence continues at coordinate 2,894 of NZ_JBYIQX010000067.1, forward strand.
TACGGATGGGTGACGTCAGCCGGCGGCGTCCTTGAGCCGTGCGGGGTCGAGGACGGTGATGCGTCCGCGGGCCAGGCGGAGCAGGCCGTGGTCGGCGTAGTCGCGCAGGACCTTGGTGCAGGTTTCGCGGGAAGTGCCGGCGAGGGCGGCGAGCTGTTCGTGGGTGAGGGCGATCTGCGGGTGGCGTCCGACGGGGCGCAGGGGGCCTGCCGGGGGCTGGGCGCTGGTCAGGGTGGTCAGCGTGGTGGCGACACGTTGGGCGACGGTTTTGAACACGCTGTCGGACAGGCGCTGTTCGAGGTCGGCCAGGCGACGGCCGAGGATCGCGGTGATCCGGGCGGCGATCCGCGCGTCGGCCAGCAGCAGCCGGTTCACGTCCGTACGGCTCATCACGCACACGACGGTGTCGTCGAGGGCTTCGGCGTAGTTGTCGTACATGTGCTGTCCGAGCAGGACCATCTCGCCGAAGATGGTGCCCGGGGAAATGATCGCGGTGGTCAGCGCGCGGCCGTCGGCGGAGACCCTGAAGACCCGGACCCGGCCCTTCTTGAGGATGAACAGCACCTCCGAGGGCTGGGTGGGCGAGTAGAGGATCTCACCGCCGTGGTAGGTCTTCATCGGCGCCGCGGCGGCGATGGCCTCCATCTCCTGCTCGGACAGGTCGCAGAAGATATCGACCTCGGCCAGGCACCAGGTCCGCTCCGCTTCCTCGTGGCCTGCTGCGGCGTCGGTCATGGTGTGCGTCTCCTCGCGTCGTCCAGGGGCCCACGGTGGTGGTGCGGCACCCCACGCCGGGCTGGCCAGCGCCTCGGCGCTGCTGGCCAGACAGTAGGGCACCGCGCCGTCCACCGGGCCTATGCGGCGCAGCGCCGTGCCCGGCGGAGGAAGCGCGGGGCCGGGGCTTGACGCGGGAACCTCGCTGCTCATCGGGCCGGGCCGGTGCGCTTGCCCATTGCCTGGGCGATGCCCGCGAACGTGGCGCCGGCGAGCAGGCCGAAGACGAGGTGGGCGCCGAGGCTGGAGGAGGTGACGTCGTTCCATTCGAAGACCGGCATGCCCATGTTGGCGGGCATGATCCACAGCGCGCCGATGGTCCACCACACCGCGCCGTAGGCCAGGCCGAGGACGAGGGCGGGTGCGAGGCGCTGCGCGAGGGGGCCGAGCACGATGCCGAAGGTGGTACCGGCGAAGAGCGCGATGGAAAGGTGGATCAGCCAGCCGGCGAAGGCGTTGGTGGAGCCCAGCAGCCCGGCCACCATCGTGATCATCGCGGTGTCCATGACGGGCCGGGAGACCGACATCCAGATGCCCATGCCGACGCCGCCGATGACGCCGGCCGCAGCGCCCCAAACGGCGTGCACCGGGATCGCAGCGGTCTTGGAGGAGAGGTGTGCTGCTGTGGTCATGGTGATCGTCCCATTCGTCGGGTGGTTCTCCTGCTTTCGTCGCTGACGCTAGATCGGCTGGTGGGGGCAGGTATGTGACCGCCCTTACCTACGCGCCGGTAGTCCCGTGCGGCGTCCGCTTGCCACTGGCCGCCTCGGGTGGGTCCATGGAACTGACGCCGGGGAAGAGAGCAGCGGATGGCTATCGACGAGAGCGTGGAGCGGGTGATCCCGCTGCCGTGTGAGCAGGTGGCGGCGTACGCGATGGACTGGCGCCACGACGCCGAGTGGACCCAGGGCATCCGCACGGCGCAGCTGACGCGGCAGGCGGATGCGGGCGGCTTCGGGGTCGGGGCCGAGGTGACGCGGACCGCGTACTTCCTCGGCAAGCGGATCGACTACGTCCTGCAGGTCGCCGCCCATGAGCCGCCGCGATTGCTGGACATGGTCTCGGTCGCCGGCCCGCTGCCGATGCACGTCACCTACACCTTCGAGGTGCTCCCGGACGGCGGCACGCTCGCGCGGATCCGGGTGCGCGGCGACGCCTCCGGCCTCTACCGGCTGGCCGGGCCGATGATGGGGCGCAAGGTGCGCTCGTCGCTGGTCAAGGACCTCCAGGATCTGGAGCGCCAGGTGAGCAGCCGCAGGGGAGGGTGAGGACGGTCATGGCGTTCGACGAAGGACTGGCGGAACGCATCCGGGCCCGGCTTGGTGCGGATCCGGGCATCACGCAGAAGCGGATGTTCGGCGGGCTGGCGTTCCTGTACGAGGGCAACATGGCCGTGGGCGTGATCGGGGACGAGCTCATGGTCCGGGTCGGCCCCGACGCCACCGAGGCGGCCCTGGCACGGCCCGGGACGCGGCCTTTCGACTTCACCGGGCGCCCGATGCGCGGCTGGGTCGTCGTGGCCTCCTCCGCCGTGTCCGAGGACCAGGCCCTGGCCGACTGGATCGACCAGGGGCACGCCTTCGCGGCGAGCCTGCCGCCCAAGTGACCCCCGTCGGCGGCAGGCCCCTCCCCTCCCGGCCCCCTACTGGGGCGTGCGTTCGGCGATGAGCAGCGCGTAGCCGAGGACGCCGTCGGTGACCGCGGCCCGGGCGGCTTCCAGGACGGCGGGGGCGGCGTCGAGGTCGACGCCGGCATCGGTGAGGCGGGCCGGGGCGGTCATGCGCAGCAGGTTCAGCCTCGCCTCAATCTGGTCGATCATCCGCAGCATCGCCTGGTCGTGGCGCTCGGTACGCAGCGTGCGCAGGCCCGCGCCAGCCAGGATCTCGGTGTAGTCCTGGAGCGGCCGGGCATCGGCGATGCAGGCGATCCGGGCGCCGAGGCCGGTGAGCTCGGCCGGCAGCCGGGTGGGATCGATGGTGACGTCGGTGATGCCGAGGCGCCCGCCCGGGCGAAGGACACGGGCGAACTCGGCCGCCGCGCGCGCCTTGTCCGGGAAGGTGCACAGGGCGCACTCGCACACCACGGCGTCGAAGACACCCTCCGGATACGGCAGGTGTTCGGCGTCTCCGGTGGTGAACCGCACCCGATCTGCGAGGCCGGCGGCCTGGGCGGCACCCTGGGCCAGGGCGGTGTTCGCCGGTGCGTAGTCCACCCCGTCGACCTCAATGCCGTACGCGTCGGCCAGCAGCAGGGCGGTGGTGCCGCGCCCCGAGGCGACGTCGAGGACCCGCGCACCCGGGGTCAGGCCGAGGCCGTCGGCGAGGCGGCGGGTCAGGGCGGTGCCGCCAGGGTGGTAGGACTCGCCGAGGAGCAGGGCGACGATGTCGGAGGAGTAGGCCGCGGCGCAGCACGCCTTCAGCTCCTCGCCGCTGGGCTGGTTCATGACGAGAGCTTCCCTTCCTCGTCCGAGCTGCTGGCGGTCTTCGAGCCGTACGGTGTCGCCGTCAGACGGCCGGCGAGCGGCAGCGCGTTGGGCGCGACCGGGGCGACGGGGACACCGGACATCTGCGCGCGGACCTGTTCGCGGTAGCCGACGGAGTTGTACGCGCAGAACGGGATGAGGCGCCCGTCGGGGGTGATCTCCTCGACGCAGCACTTCATCAGCTGCTTGACGTTGAGGGTGTACGGGTCCTGGAAGTCCTGCACGACAACCATGAACGCCTTGTCATTCAGGTCCTTCACCGCTTCCGGCAGGTCGATACCGCAGGCATCCGCGCAGTCCAGTGCCTCGGCGGTAGCCCGCAGCTTCTCCTCGGTCGTGGCGGTGCCCATGAACGCGGAGGCCGACCACAGTTTCTCCAGGGCCTCGCGGATCCCGGCGTCGGGCATGACCCGGTTGGTGACGTAGTCCAGGTAGTCCTCGACGTTCAGCAGCCGCGGGATGGGGACGACGGTGCGGTTGCCCGGTTCGCCGTCCACCAGCAGGTAGGTGATGGAACGGCAGGTGGGGAAGCAGCACGGGACGGGGAAGAAGTCGCCCTTGGTGAACCATTCCGGGCGTTGTTCGTTGATGAGGCGGATGACGTCGGGGTTGGTGAGCCGGTTCAGCGGGTCGAACTCCACGTGCCGGCCCGAGTGGGTGACCGGCTGGAACGCCACCGAGCGGACCGCGGGGTGGTCGATGCCGTACTCGATGATCGCCCCGAGCTCGTGCTCGTTCAGCCCGCGCTCGATGGCCGCGACGAGGGTGACGGTCAGCCCTTCCTCGGCGCAGTTGTCGAGTGCCCGCTGTTTGAACGTGCGCAGGTCACGGCCCCGGATCTCCAGGTGCGTGCGCTCGTCGAAGCCGTCGAACTGCAGGTAGATGTTCACCGACCTGCCCGGCACCTGGTTGCGTTTGCCGAGTTCGGCGACGAAGTTCTTGTCGGTGGCCAGGCGGATGCCGTTGGTGTTGAGGTTGACGTTCCTGATCGGGCGGGTCTGGGCGAGGTCGATGAAGTCGAGGATGTGCTTGTGGATGGTGGGCTCGCCACCGGAGAACATCACCACCTCCGCCTCCCCCTCCGAGGCCACGAAGGCGTCGAGCATCCGCTCGCACTGCTCGTGGGTGATGGAGTAGCCATCCGGCTGGTGGCCGGAGTCGGCGAAGCAGATCGGGCAGTCCAGGTTGCAGCCGGTGTTGACCTCGATGATGCCCAGACAGGCGTGCTGCTTGTGCTCCGGGCACAGCCCGCAGTCGGAGGGGCAGCCGTCCTTCACCTCGGTCTGGAAGACGAGTGGAATCGTGCCGGGCTTGTTGAACCGGGCCGAGGACAGGTACTCCTCGGCGTCCCCGTAGACCAGGGCCTCGAACTCGCCGTGCTCACCGCAGCGTTTGCGCAGATAGACCTTGTCGTTGCGGATGTTGACCTGCGCGTCGACGGGTGTCTTGCACAGGGGGCAGATGGACTTGGTGAACTCCACGAACACCTCGTCGCGGTCGGTCTTGCGCCGGGGCGCGGGTGCCTGGGTCACGCGGAACTCCTCCATGAATGGGCCTGACTTCACTTACCGGGTGTCGTCACGATCAGGTGTCTCGCCCGCCTGCGGCTCGGGTGGGGCCGGGACGGTCGGGCAGCAGTCATCCGGCCCGGCGCCCGGCGGCGACGGATCCGGCACCGCAGCGCGTAGCCCGTGCCGGCCAGGAGGACGACCGCGCCGACGGTGATCAGCCACCCGTTGGCCAGAATCCCGCCGACCGCGCCGAGTGCTCCGCCGGCCAGGAGCAGGGGGCCCGCGCAGCACACCACCATCAGCAGTGCGGCGCCCACGGCCGCCACACCGAGACCCGCATGTTCACGGGATGCCGGCACGGTCCCTCCCCTCCAATCGGTCTGCTGGCGAGGGGGCGGGCGTGGTGCGGGCGGAGCGGAACAGCAGGGCGGCATAGAAGAGGGTCAGGGCGTCCTGGAGCAGGACGAACCAGCTCAGCCGCTGCGTGAGGTAGATCCCGAAGCAGCCGCAGTTGGCCACCGTCAGGCCCCGCGCGTACGCCTGCACGGCCAGCACCGTCCACACCACCGAGACGGCCGTGTACACCCACACCGGTGCCAGGGCCTTGGAGCGGGGGCGGGCCAGGAACCAGATCCCGCACACCAGCTCCCCGGCGATCAGCGCCACGGCCAGTACGGTCGTGGCGCCGCCGGTCACCAGCCCGTACGCGGACAGAATCCGCGGCATGTGCCCGAAGGAGGCGAGCTGGGCGACGCCCATCGCCGTGTACACCGTTCCGAGCACGATCCTCAGCACCATGATCCGACCGTAGGCTCCCAGCCGCGGCGAGAACTGTAAGCGCGCTCACCGAACCACCACTCCCGCTCCCGGCACGATCGAAGGACGAAGGCGGTGTTCGCCGCCGCGCGGGCCCGCATCCCGGGGGATCGGGAGGTGCCAGGTGAACGGTCAGCAGTCCCCCCGCCCACCGCGCCGGCAGGTACTCAAGGGCGCGGGCGTGATCGGGGGAGTCGTCGTCCTGCTCGTGGGCGGGGGCGTGATCGGCTGGCAGACCCTCGCCGACCGCCCGGACCCGGTGACGGCCGTGCAGCCGGGCCAGGACCTGTCGCTGGAGGCGCTCGCCGATGCCGCCGTGTCCGGCGGGCCGGGCAAGGACGGCATCCCCTCTATCGACAAGCCCCGCTTCGTCCCGGCGAACAGGGCCGGCTTCCTCGACGACGACGATCCGGTCTTCGGTCTTGAGTATCGCGGCGAGGTGAGGGCGTACCCGCAGCTGGTCCTGGTGTGGCACGAGATCGTCAACGACACCGTGGCCGGCGAGCCGCTCGCGGTCACCTACTGCCCACTGACCGGCACGGTCATCGGATTCTCCGCCCCGCCCGGCGTCCAGGGCCTGACGTTCGGCACCACCGGTCGCCTGGTCAACTCCAACCTGCTGATGTACGACCGGCAGACCGGGTCCGAGTGGCCCCAGCTGCTCGGCACCGCGGTCAGCGGACCGCTCAAGGGCACGAAGCTGGACACCGTCCCGCTGGTGTGGACCACGTGGAAACAGTGGCGCACCGCCCACCCCGACACCGAGGTGCTGTCCACCGACACCGGCGCGCTGCGCAGCTACGGCAGCGACCCCTACGGCTCCTACCCGGGTCGTAGTGGCTACTACGTCAAGGGCGGCCTGCTCTTCCCCGTTCTCGCCACGAGTGACCGCTTCGACGACAAGCACGTGGTCATCGGCGTACGGGTCGGTGGCGGGCGCCTGGCCATCGACAAGGACCTTGTGAGGGCGAACCGCATCGTGCGCGCGGACGTCGGCGGCACGCAGGTGGAGGCCCGCTGGGACGAGAAGCTGGGCACGGCCCGCGTCCTGCAGCGCGACGGGGACCGGTGGGTGCCGGCGGACTTCCTCGACGCCATGTGGTTCGCCTGGTACTCCTTCTACCCCAATGCCCAGGTGCGGACATGAGCAGGCTGCTGATCGCACTCGCCGCAGCGGGCGGTGCCTGGGACACCGCCGTTGCCGCGATGGCTGCCACGCCCCGGCGGGTGCGTGCCGCCCTCGCCATTCGCCGCTACCGCAGGGCCGCACTGATCGCCGCGACCCTCACCCTGGTGGTCTACCTGTTCTCCATCGGCGACCTCGCCGTATCGGGCTCGGGCCGGTTCACCGGAGCCCCACTCGTGCGGGCCGCGCCGGATCAGCTGTTCACGGCGCGAGCGCCGTACCTGTTCGAGCCGGTCCTCGCCTGGCACCCCACCAGCCACCTCGCGGTCTTCATCAGCCCGGTCAACCTGCTGCTCGGCGCGGTTGTGGCCGCCCTGGTGGGATGCAACATCGCCGTCACCGCCCACGCCGCCCGGCAGGCCGCCTCCTGCCGTCGCACCCGCTACGCCCGGCTCCTCGCCGTGCTTCCGGCGTTCCTGCTCGGCTTCGCCTGCTGCGTACCGGCCTTCGTGCTGGTGCTCGGTGCGAGTACCGCCGCCGCCCTCCTGCCGGTCCTCATCCCCCTGCGCTCGATGTTCTACCCGCTCACCCTGTTGATGCTGGCCGCCACGCTGGTCTGGGGCACCTCCCAGGCCGCCCGCACCGCGCGCGCGAGGCGCACCGGCGACGTGGCGGCGCCCACACCCCCCGCTGTCCCCGATACGCAAGGACCGTGACCGTCGGGCACGGTTGTTCAAGGAGGTCCCCCATGGCGCACGTACCGCACGAAGTCGATGCCGTGGTGATCGGAATGGGGGTCGGCGGTGAGCACGCCGCCGAGCGTCTGGCCAAGGAAGGGCTGGACGTAGTCGGGGTGGAAGCAGAGCTGGTCGGCGGGGAGTGCCCGTACTGGGCGTGCATCCCGAGCAAGATGATGATCCGCGCCGGCAACCTGCTCGCCGAGGCCCGGCGCGTGCCCGGCATGGCCGGAGACGTCCAGGTAGCCGCCAGCTTCGCGCCGGTCGCGGAGCGGATCCGCGAGGAGGCCACCGACGACTGGAACGACCAGGTGGCCGTCGACCGGTTCACCCACAAGGGCGGCCACTTCGTCCGCAGCCAGGCCCGCCTGGCCGGCCCCGGCCGCGTGGAGGCTGACGGACAGACATTTCATGTCCGGCGCGCGGTGGTGCTGGCCACCGGCAGCCGTCCGCAGGTCCCACCCGTCCCCGGCCTGGAGGCCACGCCGTACTGGACCAACCGGCAGGCGGTCTCGGTCAAGGAGCGCCCGGCCTCGCTGCTCGTGCTCGGCGGCGGCGCCGTCGGCGTGGAGCTGGCGCAGGCGTTCTCCCGCTTCGGTGCCGCGGTCACCATCGTCGAAGCCATGGAGCGGCTGCTCCCCGGAGAAGAACCCGCCGTCGGTGCCCTGCTGGCCGACGTGCTGGAAGAGGAGGGCATCACCGTACGCACCGCAGCCCGCGCCACCGGCGTCCAGCACGCGGACGACGCCTTCCGGCTCACCCTGGAGGGCGGGCAGGAGATCACCGGGCAGCACCTGCTGGTGGCCACCGGGCGCCGGCCGCATCTGGCCGGGCTCGGCTTGGAGAGCGTCGGGCTCGACCCCCAGGCCCGCGCTCTGGCCGTGGACGGGCAGATGCGGGCCGCACCAGGGGTCTGGGGCGTCGGTGACATCACCGGACGGGGCCTGTTCACGCATGTCGCGATGTACCAGGCCGAGATCGCCGTACGCGACATCCTCGGCCGGCCCGGACCGGACGCGGACTACCGGGCGCTGCCCAGGGTCACCTTCACCGACCCCGAAGTCGGCTCCGTCGGGCTGACCGAACACGCCGCCCGCGAGCAGGGCCTGCGAGTACACACTGGCACCGCGCGCGTGCCCTCGTCCGCACGGGGCTGGATCCACAAGGCCGGCAACGACGGTCTGATCAAACTTGTCGAGGACGCCGACCGCGGCGTCCTGATCGGGGCAACCTCCGCCGGCCCGGCAGGGGGTGAGGTCCTCTACGGCCTGGCCGTGGCCATCCAGATGGAGATCCCGGTCGACCGGCTGCGGCACATGATGTTCGCCTACCCCACCTTCCACCGCGCCGTGGAAGACGCCCTCGCCGACCTCGGCCATGGCGACTGACCGCCCGGGGGCACGGACGCACCACAGCGGGGCGGCCGACCCCGCACCCGGCCGGTCAACGGTGAGGAGGAGGCAGCCAGCAGAACACCGCCCGCGTGAGTGCCCTGGTCAGCCAGTCGCCCACTCGATCACGCACCCGCACCGGGCCCCGGGCGCCGCGGGAGGCGGCCGGCGCCTCAGGCGCCGGCCTCAGCTCCTGCTGTCTCCCGGCCCGCCGGGCGAGTCCGCTCGGCCGCGCCACCATGTCTCATCGCCGCCCTTCCCTCTCCGTGCGAACAGACACTCCGCCCGCACTCCACCGCGTCCGTCGGGCCGCCGTGGGGTACCGGCGAGCCGCTCACCTCAGACCAGAGCGCCGCTCCGCCTCTTGCCGGGCCGCGGCCAGGGAGGCCGCGACGGTCGCTTCCCACCGGGGGGCGACCAGGCCGCCCCACCACTGCCCGGCTCGCCACAGATCCGTGGCGAGCTCGCCCTCATAGACCAGCCGCGTACCGGACTCGTGCTCGGTGAGGGTGAACGATTCGGTGACCGCCGGGACGGGCCCGCGCACCAGGCGGAAGTCGACCCGCTCCGGCCGGGTGAACCGCACCGTCTCCACCGTCGTCGCCGTCAGCCGCCCGCCCGCGACCGGGGTGCGATGGGCGGCGAGCACCATGTCGCTGCCCTGTTCCAGCACCGTGACCTTCTCGCGCATCGCTCGGGTGGCCCGCCCCAGATACGGCTGGGCGATGACGTCGAACACCACCTCACGCAGCGCCGCGATGTCAACGGTCTGCGGCCCCAACGGCCGCGTGCGCCGCCCGACCCCCACATCCAGCGGCAGTGCCCCGGTCACCAGCCCCACATACCCGGCCGCCGCGCCCACGCCGGCCACGGTCACCGCCCCCAGGGCACCGATCCATGCCATTGGCCCGACCTCTCCACGCGTCCGTCCCTGTCTCACGTACGACGCTAGGCCGGGCATGTCCGCCGATCAGTGAGCGCGCTCACCTTCCTCCCGGCGCGTCGGCCCCTACCCTGAGCGCCACCCCCGAGTGGTGGAGGACCCAGAAGCATGGAGCCCGTATCCGCGATGGCCGACAGCCGCGCCGCGACGAACGCGCTGCTGGCCGAGCTGCGAGAAGACCGCCTCGTCCCGCAAGCCGTCGTGCGCTTCCTCGGCCAGGCCGCACACCGGTCGCTGCTCCAGGCCGTCCGCCGCCCCCGAGCATTGGCCGAGCTCACCGCCCTGCACGGCGTCCTGTACCGGCTGGCGCGGGGCAGGCGGCCCGGGCGGCGCTGGGTGGCCGCCAGCTGGGTCCTCGCCGCCTCGCACCTGGGGCTGCTGGAGCACCGCACCCGCCTGACCGCGGCAGACGTCCTGACGCTGCTGCGCGCCAACCTTCCCGCCCTGCCCGGCGGAACCGGCCGCGCCTCGGGCGTCCTGGCGGTCGGCCTTGATATCGCCGACGGGCGCCTGGCCCGTCATCAGGGCACGACCTCCCCCTTCGGCGACTACGCCGACACCTTCGCCGACGCCGCGTTCTGGACGTGGCTCACCCTGCGCCACGAACCCAACCCCGCCGTACGGACGGCGGCCATCGCCGCCTGGGCGCTGCCCGTCGTCACCGTCACCGGCCTCGCCCTGCGCCGCGGCACCATGCCCGAGCGACCCCGACCCGTCCTGCTGCGCCCGGCCGCCGCCCTGCAGGCCGTCATCGCCCTCCGGCACCTGGCCCGCCGCTGACCCGCCTCGGTCACTGCCCGCCGTCTGCCGACGCCTCCGGCGTGCCCTCGACTCGTACGCCCTGCCAGAACGCGACATGGTCCTTGATCTTCCGGGCCAGGGGGCTGGGCTTGGGGTAGTACCAGGCGGCATTCGGATTCGTCAGCCCGTCGACCTCAAGGCTGTAGTAGCGGGCCACTCCTTTCCAGAAGCACAGCGACCTGGTCCTGCTCGGCGTGAGGTACTGCCGGTGCAGCGACTCGGGCGGGAAGTAGTGGTTGCCCTCGACGATCACCGTGCGCGGAGCCTCCGCGATCACCGTTCCGTTCCACACCGCACGCAGCATGACCTTGCTCCTCTACCTGAACGGGGACCGGTACGTCCCGGGAGCCCTCACGCTAGGCGGGCCCTGCCCGACGGTTCAGTGAGGACGCTCACCAACCGCGCCGCCCGCCCTGGCGAGGATCCGGCACACCTCGACGTCGGTGCAGTCGGCCGGATCGGTCGCGGCGGCCCGCTCCGCCAGCCCCCGCAGCACCGCCCTGGTGGCGCGCAGCTCGGCCAGACGCCGGTCGATGTCCTGAAGATGCGCCTCGACGAGCGCCGTGACATGGGCGCAGGGAGAGGCGCCGGCATCACGCAGAGCGAGCACGGAGCGGATCTCGGCCAGGCTCAGCCCCGCGCCCCGGGCGTCACGGACGAACGCCAGCCGCTGCACCGTCTCCTGCGGATAGTCGCGATAGCCGCCCGCGGTACGGGGCGGGGCGGGCAGCAGCCCGGCCTGCTCGTAGAACCGGAGGGGTCTTCGCCGTCACCCCGCTGACGGCGGCGAGGACACCAATGCGCATACCTCCAGGCCAGCCCTTGACCTTCCACCGCACTGGAAGGTCTCGTCCCCACACAGAGCAGGAAGAACCACGCCAGGAAGGGGCCCGCCATGAACTACCCCGAGACTGAGATCGAACTGCTCAAGCTCGACTCCGTCCAAACCGCACCAGGAATCTACGTGATCACCCAACGCGGCATGACCAACATCCCCGACAACCTCGCGTGCGCGTGAACGGGCTTCCGGTAACGTGCGAGGCCCGCCCTCCCCGGCTGCTCGCCAGACCGGCTGCAGTGCCTGCACGGGTCGCACCAGTCAGCGCCGGCGGAGTTCCTCGGACCAGTCCCGGAGCCGGTCCTCGAGGACCAGATTGTCGCCCCGGGACACGGTCTGGAGCAGCTGGGCGCACACGGTCGCTTCGGCGGCGAGGCCGACCGGGCTGCCCAGGATAGGGAAGGCGGCGCGGACGCGAGCGGCGACGTTCGGCTGGAGGAGTGTGTAGGCGTAGAGAGTGGCGCAGTCGAAGCCCTGGGGGGCTTGGCCCCATCCTTCCCAGTCGAGCAGCCGCAGGGGTGAGGCGGTGAGGTTCGCCCAGTGCAGGTCGGCGTGAGCTGTGGTCCAGCAGGTCACGGCCGGAGCCGGGATGCCCACGAACTCGGGGATGGCGCGGTTCATGTACTGCTCGCGCACGGCGACGCGGTCGGTGCTGGCAGCCGAGAGCTTCTCCAGCGTCCCGGCGAGCGCTTCCCACCAGGAGTCGGGCAGGTCCAGGTCCTGGCGCAGGATCGGGTCGCCGGACAGGACCGGCTCATCGACGCGGGCCGACAGCTCCGCCCGGTAGGCGATGCCGTCCTCGATGGCGTCGTGCACGGCCAGCAGTGCAGGCCGGTGCCCGTCGAGGTCGCCGAAGGCGTGCTGCGCGTCTAGGGCGCCGTCCCACAGCTTCCCCGACGCCTTGTCCTCCGGAGCCGACACCAGCCGCAGCCACGCTGATTGCCCGGAGGCGGTGCGGGCCGGGGCACCCAGGGTGCGTCCGGCCCAACCCCAGAACTCCCCGCCCGGCTCGACTCGTACGTCCAGGGCCTTGGCGGCTCGGGCATGGTGGGCGCGCATGCGGCGCTCGGTGTCCGGGTCAGGGGGAGGCGAGTACACCAGTGATCTCCCGCAACTTGGCGGCGGTCAGGGAGGGTTGGGCGACGGCGTCGGCCGCCTCCTTCCAGTGTGGCGCACCGGAGGCGGCCAGAAGGACGTCCGTCACTCCTGGGCATGACGCGACGGCGAGCAGCTGCGCTGGCGCGCCCAGCGCTGCCCGCGGCACGCCGCCATCCCCACGGCCGCCGACCTGGCAGTGGCCGACTGGGAGCCCTTCGACCCCCTGACCCACCACGAGCACATCCACAACCGCCTGCCCACCCGCACCCGACGCCCAGGCTCCACCGGCAGGGCACACGAGCCAGTCCGCCCATGACGCCCTTCCATGACGTCGAGATCACCCGGCCCAGGCCCGCCACCCAGGGCGAGCTCCGGCACGCCTGGCGCACCATCTGGCTGGCCGCGAGCGCTGACCGAAGCCGGCCGATGGCGGCGCAGCGCGCGAACAGCCCGGGCGGAGTTCTGCACGTGCTGCGGCGCCGGCTGGGCGCGCTTGCCGATCGACGTCCTGACCACTCACAACCCCAGCCGGCACGGCCGGGTCCTGCTCAGCGTCGCGCCCGGCCGCACCGTCGACAGGGCCCTGCGCCGGGACGCAGCGGGTCCTGGGAGGGCGTCCCCAGCACGTACTCTGCCAGCGCATCATCGCGGCGCTCGCCCGGGAGAAGCAGAAACGGGCCCGCCGTCTGGAGGACCGGCTCGAGGGCCTGCTCGCCGACCACACGCCCGAGGAAGTCCTGGTCGGCGTGGCCAACTGTGCGCGCAGCCGTCAGCACCACCACACACCGGCAACCCGTAACGGCGTGTCTTCCGCGCAACTCCCCGACGCGGGCGGTCGCAAGCGCCCGTTCCTTCTTCGGTCCTTCTTTTCTCTTTCGCGGAGCCCTTGTTGCACATGCCCACCGACGAACAGGCCCACGCTGTCGATGCCTTCCGGGCCGGTCACCATCTCGTCCTGCAGGCAGGCGCCGGGACGGGGAAGACCAGCACGCTCGGCCTGCTCGCTGCCAGCACCCGCCGCCGCGGCCGCTACCTCGCCTTCAACAAGGACATCGCGCGGGATGCCGCTACCCGCTTCCCGCGCACGATGCTGTGCAAGACCGCCCACGCCACGGCCTACGCCGCCCTCGGTCACCGGTACACAAACCGGCTCAACAGCCCCCGTCAGCCGGCCTGGAAGGCAGGCCAGGCACTCGGCATCACCCGACCGGTCCGCATCGGTGATCACGAGATCAGCCCCCGAGCGCTCTCTCACGCCGCGCTGCGTACCGTGACCCACTACTGCTACTCGGCCGACCGCACCCTGGCCCGCCACCACGTGCCGCGCCTGCGTGGCCTGGACACACCCGCTGGGCACGCCCAACTCGCCCACGAAGTCCTGCCGTTCGCCCTCAAAGCCTGGGCCGACCTGCACAACCCCGAGCGAGGCGTGGTCCGCTTCGCCCAAGTACTCAACAATGTGGGTTCGTGCCATCGGGAGATGCGGGAGCCGGCGAAGGCGGTCACCGCGCATCGGGCCGCAGCCGCACTCTACGGCGAACTCGGAGACGTCCACGCTGAGGCGGGTGCCTGGCTCAACGCGGGTCTCGCCCTCAACACCAGCGGGCGGCCGGAGGAGGCACAGCTGGCGCTGGAACGCGCCCTCGACGGCTACAGCAACGTGGGCGACGCACGCGGCACTGCAAACGCGCTGAACGGTCTGGGGTCGGCCCTCTTGACCCAGAGACAGACACAGGAAGCACTACAGGCCCATGCCTCGGCACTGACCGTCTTCGTGGACCTGGGGGACCAGGCCGGCCAGGCGACGACACTGAGCCTGCAGGGCCTGGCCCAGAAGAACGGAGAAGATCGGGCAGGCATGCTGGACTCTTTCAGGGCAGCTGCTGACCTTTTCCACCAGCTCGGGGACAGGGCCGGAGAGACAGCCGCCCGTGCCGAACTTTCCCTGGATCGAATGGCCCGGGGGGTGAGGGACTTCAGCGGCTTCGAAGGCGCGTGAACTGTACCCCCTACAAGGCTGTGCCACTGCCGGACATATCGAGAGGCGGCAAGGAACGCAGGGACTATTACTCGTTCGTGTCCACGTCGGGAGAGTCGAACTTCCACTCCTGCCCTGCACACGCAGGGACGACTGCCAACGATGGGCCCCAGTCCCACGCACCCCCAACCCAGAAGAACCTGCAGGTCAGACGGTACTCGCTATCGGAATTCTCACTTCAGTGTCCTGCACTTTCGCATGTGACGTCACCTCAGTTTCTCACCGACCGTCGTCCTTGATTCTGACGAGACTCCTACAAATCAGCACGTGACAAGGGCTACAGCAGAAGAGGGGCACAGGACATCAAGGTGAGAATTTCACCGGACATCGAAGTGAGACTCAGCAGCTCGTCGGACAAGTCACTCTTGTAGGGCTGGCGGTCGCTCACGAGGAACACTCCAGCACGGCAGGACTCCCCGATCAGCCCCGATACGCCTGTGCCACACGTTCCAGCGACAACAAACACGGCACTACGTCACATACCGCCCTCTCACACCGAGACTGCCAACGAGCTGGCCAGTTTCACCAACCACGTCATCGTCTTCGGAGGGGTCAAGGACCCGGCCTTCCTCAAGGACATGTCCGAACTCTGCGGGCAGGTCGAGCGCGTACGCACGACGCGCACCACCACCAGCGGCGACCGCGGAGGCGAATCAACGGCAACGCAGGTTGCTCTTGAGGCGGTCCTGCGCAGTGACGAGATCAAGGGCCTGCCTGAAGGCCAGGCGCTTGTCCTGGCGGACAACCTGCCCCCGGTCATTACGCGACCCGACGGCATGTGGACCTGGGGCTCCTGGGACACGATCCAGGGCCACGTGCGCGAGCTGCGCCAGGCGAACGAAGCCGAGAGGCTTCGGCAACTGACGGCCAAGAGATACCAGTCCGAAGCGCACGCCGCAGCGTGGGCGAGCCAGCGGGCGGCAGCGTGACCAGCACGAACGTCTTCGCTCGAATGGCCCCGTTCCCTGAGCCGCTGGGCCTGATCACGAACTACATCGCGGCTCAGAGCGCGGAGGAGTTGGACGGCCCACCGCCGTGGGACATCGGCGCCCTGTCCGCCGAGTTGCTCGCGCGGCTGCACGACTGGCTCGACGAGGTGTGCCGCTGGCTGAACCAGACGTACGCCTGGCAGCCGCAGCACGTCATCCCACCGTGCTGGAAGGAGCACGATCACCTTCCGTACGAGATCGCGGCGTTCGCGTTCGTCCGGCTCGACGCCTGCAACGACGGCGGGTCGATGATCGTCTGGCACGAGCAGTACGACCGTTTCGTCACCCGCATGAACAACGCCCTCGGGAAGTCCGGCGACGACTGCCGCATGGGCAAGCACGACGCAAGCCCGGCCCGGTTCGCGTTCGCCGCCTGGCCTACGCCGACGGTGCACGAGACAACCAAGGGCTGATAGCGCCGCCGCTCCCACGAGCGGGACCTCTCAGGATGCAGCGGCTACCGGAATACCTCTCTCCGTATTGATGACACTACGCCATGTGATCAAAGTTACGTATGAGAGCTGAGGATGCAGTGAGCTTTTACCCCTGCTTATTGAACTTGGTCCCGTTGCACCCCGTACTAGCCTTGCGAATCGATCACTGCTTCTCTACAGCGAGCCGACAGGGATGAGATTCGTGAGATCTATGGAAGAAATGCCCTCTCCCGAGGAGAGAGGGTGGATCTGGCGTGAGGGGAGCCGCAGCCTGCGCTGGATAGCGGCCGGGCTTGCGGCGCTGATGTCAGTGACGTTATTGGAGGGCGTCGCAACTGCGGTCCCCACAGGGCCGCGGGACGCGGCCCCGCAGCCGAAAGCGAAGACTGTGGCCGAGGCGGCGGACATCCCGTCAGCGAAGGTCGCTGCCCGGTTATCCGGCAAGCGGGTGGAGGCACTGTCCGAGCGCACTGAGACCTCCACGACGTGGGTGAACCCGGATGGTTCACTTACCACGGAACTCAACGCAGGCCCCGTCCGGTTCAAGGACGAGGCCACTGACGTATGGCGCGATATCGATGTTGAGCTGCGGGAGGTGGATGGCGGAGTCGAGCCGAAGGCGCACCCGGAGGGGCTGCGACTGGCAGGCCGGACCGGCACTCCGGCGAAGTCGCTTCAGGCAGCGCGTGAAGCCACAGCAACCGATCTGGTCACGCTCGGGGAGGGCGATGAGCAGATCACCCTGCAGTGGAAGGGCGGGCTGCCGCAGCCGAAGCTGGAGGGCACGCGGGCGAATTACGTCAACGCCGTGCCCGGTGCAGATGTGGTGGTGGAGGCCACCAGGACCGGCTTCGAGCAGTACGTGGAGATCAAGCAGCGCCCCGTGGCGGGCGCCGAGGGCAGCTACTCCTACACGCTGCCGCTGAAGGCCAAGGGGCTCAAGGCGACCCAGCAGGCCGATGGCAGTGTGCTGTTCACCGACGGCAAGAACAACAAACGGGCTGTCATGCCCGCGCCAGTCATGTGGGACGCCACTGTCGACGAGCGCTCCGGTGAGCACACCCGGCGGGCCAAGGTGGGCCTGAAGGTGGTGCAGAAGGGCAACTCCATCGCCCTGGTGGTGACCCCGGACGCCGAGTTCCTCGCCGACCCGGACACCCAGTACCCGGTCACCGTGGACCCGTCCACCTCCTCCCTGTCGAACGTCTTCGACACCTATGTGCAGCAGGGGGAAACTGTCGACTGGTCCGCCGACACCGAGCTGGACTTCGGCAACCCGGGCACGACGAACGCGGACGGCACCCCCCGCACGGCCCAGTCGTTCGTCTCGTGGAACACCACACCCGTGCAAGACGCGCTCGTCCTGGACGCGAAGCTATCGCTGTGGAACTTCCACTCGGCTAACACCGACTGCAAGTTCCACCCGTGGGAGGTGTGGTCCTCCGGCGCGGCATCCACCTCCAGCCGGTGGACGAACCGTCCGACGATGACGACGAAGAAGGCCACCTCCACCGAGACCGCCGGCAACCCCGGCTGCTCCACACAGCCCGACGGCTGGATCAACGCCGACGTCACCACCCTGGTGCAGGAGTGGGCCTCCGCGAAGGCCACGCGCGGCCACATGGGCATCCGTGCCTCGGACGAGACGGTCGTGGCGCAATGGAAGCGCGTCAACTCCGCGAACGCGGCATCCAACCCGCCGAAGCTGGTGGTGAACTACAACTACCGTCCGCGCACGGGCACGAAGCAGGAGGCCGGCCCGCCGTACTTCTCCTACGGCGGCGCCTACATGGTGAACACCACCACGCCGACGCTGCGGGACACGTTCGTCGATGCCGACGGCGACAAGGTCGACGGCACCTTCCAGATCTTCGACTCCGCCACCAACACCCAGGTCGGCAATGTGCTGGTGTCGAAGTACGTGCCCTCGGGCCAAGTCGCCTCGGTGACCGTACCCGCCGGGGTGCTGACCAACGGCAAGACGTACAAGTTCCGCACCTCGCCCTATGACGGAACGCACTACAACACCGGCTGGTCGGCGTGGAAGACCTTCACGGTCGACACCACCGCCCCCTCCGCCCCGACGAAGATCGTCTCCACGGACTACCCCTCGGCCTCCTGGGTCAAGGGCGCGGGCCAGGCGGGAACGTTCACCGTCACGCCGCCCTCCGGCACCGACCACAACTGGCTGGAGTGGACGCTGGACGGCGTGACCTGGACCAAGGTCGGCACCGGCGGCGCCAGCGCCGACAAGGCGATCAGCATCACCCCGCCGAAGAACGGCACCCACACGCTCCAGGTGCGGTCCGTGGACAAGGCGGACAATAAGTCCGACGCCATCGCATACACCTTCCACGCCGGCCCTGGCGGCTTCGTCCAGCCTGACGCGGGCGAACGCACCGCACGCCGCCTGCCGTTGGTAGCCGAGGCCGACGCAGGCACGTACGACAGCGTGTCCTTCTCCTGGCGCCGCTCCGAGGCCGACAGCTGGACTCCGATCCCAGCCGGTGCCGTCACCTCCGGCGGCAGTGCGCTCACGGCCTGGCCGGTTCCACTGACGAACGGCAAGAACGCGCAGCTGGTGTGGAACACCACGGACACCGTCAACCCCGACGGATCGGTCCAGATCAAAGCCGACTTCACCGGCCCCAACAGTGCCTCGGGTAGCACGGAGCCGCTGACGGTCGTCGTTGACCGAAACGCGGACGGTGCCGCCGCCTCCGAGGTCGGACCGGGCAGTGTGAACTTGCTTACCGGTGACTTCGCCCTCTCCGCAACCGACGCTTCGGGCTTCGACTTGTCGGTGTCCCGTACGGCGTCCTCGCGCGTCCCGGACAAGGGTGCCAAGCAGGAGGGCCAGGCCGCGATCTTCGGCAAGGAGTGGGTCTCCGGCACCGCTGCGGAGCTTGCCGAGTCCGAATACAGTCACCTGCGCCGGATCTCCGACACCGCGGTCGCCGTCGTCGGCGCGGAGGGTGAGGAGACGCACTTCACTGCCAACACGGCCAAAACCGCATGGATCCCGGAGCCGGGCGCGGAGGACCTGACCCTGAAGGGCAGTGTGAGCGGCAGCTTCACGCTCACCGACACCGAGGGCACCCTCACCGAGTTCACCAAGCCCGATGCCGCCGCGACCACCTGGCAGGTCTCCAGCACGCTGCTGGATGGCCTAGCCAACTCCACGACGACCGTGGTCTCCGAGACCATCACGGTGGACAGCAAGAAGCTCGCTCGCCCGAAGCAGGTCATCGCCCCGACCTCGGCGGCGACGGCCTCAGCGTGCACGACGGATCCGTCCACCAAGGGCTGCCGTGTGCTGGAGTACGTTTACGCGGCCTCAACTACCGCCACCGACAGCACCTTCGGCGACGTGAGCGGCCAGGTGAAGGAGATCCGCCTGTGGTCTACCGATCCGGGCGCGGCCTCGGCGACCGCAAAGTCGGTCCAGATGTACCAGTACGACGGCAGCGGCCGTCTGCGCCAGGCATGGAACCCGCAGATCAGCCCAGCTTTGAAAACAGAGTACGACTATGACAGCGCGGGCCGCGTCACCAAGCTCACCCCGCCCGGCGAGCTGCCCTGGACCTTCACTTACGGCAAGGCGGGCAACGCCGCCACCGCCGGTGACGGCATGCTGCTCAAGGCATCGCGCTCCGGCTTGAAGCAGGGCACCGCCGATGTGGAGGAAGGCACCGCTGCGACCAGCGTGGTCTATGACGTCCCGCTGACCGGCACCACCGCCCCGTACGCTATGGGCTCGACGGATGTGAAGATGTGGGGCCAGCTCGACGCCCCCATTGACGCCACAGCCGTCTTCCCGGCGGACTCCGTGCCCTCGTCGAACGCGGGCGGCTCGCTGACGTCTGCCGAGTACAAGAGGGCTGAAGTCCACTACCTCGGCGTCTCGGGCCGTGAAGTCAACACCGCCACGCCCGGCGGGCACATCACTACGACCGAGTACGACCGCTTCGGCAACACGGTCCGCGAACTGACGGCAGCCAACCGGGAGGTAGCCCTCGGCGTGGCCACAGCCGACAAGGCAACCCAAGCCGGCCTCGGCATCGCCCAGCTCACCAACGCGGAGCGCGCCGACGTGCTTGCGACCAAGTCGGTCTACAACGAGACCGGCACGCGCGAGCTGGAGGAGTACGGTCCGCTGCGCCGTATCGATCTGACGGCCGATCTGAAGCAAGGCACCACCACTCTCGTGCCCTCCGGCACTTCCGTCACCGCCCGCACCTGGACAGTCAACGAGTACGACGCCGACCGACCGACCGACGGTACCGCCAAGATCAAGGACCAGATCACCAAGACCACCACCGGCGCCCAGGTACGCGAGCACCCGTCCATTCAGGGCGAAGCCCGAGCCGTCCAGACCGTGTACGACTGGGCGAAGGGCTTGCCGACCAAGACGATCAAGGATCCCGGCGGCCTGGCGATCACGGAGACGACTGAGTACGACGCCCAGGGCCGCGTGACCAAGCAGCTGCTGCCCGGCGCCACCGGTACCGACGCGGCAACCCGTGTGACCACGTACTGGTCCGCATTCGGCACCGGCGCCTGTGCCGGCCGCCCTGAGTGGGCTGACCTGGTCTGCTCAACAACCGCGGGTGGCGCGATCACCGGCGGCGGCTCCAACCCAACCGCGCTGCCTACGACCACCATCGAGTACGACTGGTGGGGCAACGAGGCAAAGGTCACCGATGTCGCGAATGGCGTGACGCGCACGACCACCACGACGCACGACAACGCGGGCCGTCCCGTCAAGGTCAGCGTCAGCGGCGGCGTGGGCCAGGCGGTCCCTGAGACGACCACCGAGTACGACCCCGCCACGGGCAGGCCCGTCAAGTCGGTCTCTCCGACCGGCGGCACGATCACCGAGGCATATGACAAGCTCGGCCGCCAGATCTCCTACGCCGACGCCGACGGCGGCACGACCACGACCGAGTACGACCTGCTGAACCGCCTGGTCAAGGTCACCGATACCGCCCCGTCGACAGTCACTTACACCTACGACCACACAGTCGAACCGCGCGGCCTGACCACCTCCACCACCGACTCGGTCGCCGGCACATTCCAGGCCACGTACGACGCTGACGGCTCGGTCAGGACGGAGAAACTCCCCGGCGGCTACACCCTCACCCAGGACGAGGACACCACTGGATCCGCAATCGCCCGTACCTACACGCGTGACAGTGACGGCACGCTCGTCTATTCCGACACCACGGCCGAGTCCATCCACGGCCAGGTCGTTCGTCACGCCGGCTGGTCCGGCCAGACCTACGGCTACGACGCCACAGGCCGCCTGACGACCGTCGAGGACACGTCCGACACGATCTGCACACGACGGACGTACGGCTTCGATGCGCGCACGAACCGCACATCCCTGACCACCGCAACCGGCACCCCCGGCGCTGACTGCCCCACCACGGGCGGAACCACAACCAACTCCACGTACGACAGCGCCGACCGCATCGTCGACGCCGGCTACACTTACGACGCCTTCGGCCGTACTACGGCGCTGCCCAGCGCCACGATCGGCTACTACGCCAACGATCTGGCCCACCAGCAGACGGTGAATGGCAAGCGCCAGACCTGGCAGCTCGATGCCGCCATGCGCTTCCGCTCCTGGACGGTCGAAACCGGCAGCGGCACCACTTGGACGCAGACCGCGTCGAAGCTCAACCACTACGACAGCGACGGCGACAACCCACGCTGGATCGTGGAAGACATCGCCACCGGCGCTCTCACCCGGAACGTCGACTCTGCCTCCGGCGACCTCGCCGCCACCACGAGCAAGACTGGCGACACCGTGCTCCAACTGACCAATATCCACAGCGACGTTGCTCTCCAGCTACCCCTGGACAGCAGCAAGGCCCCTGTCGCCTTGGACTCGGATGAGTATGGCAACCCGAGGACCGGCCAGTCCGCGGTGCGCTACGGCTGGCTCGGCGCCGAGCAGAGGTCCAGTGAGACGCTGACTGGCCTCACCCTGATGGGCGTCCGCCTGTACAACCCCGCCACTGGCCGATTCCTGTCCACCGACCCCGTCTACGGTGGCAACCTCAACGCCTACGAGTATGCCCACGCCGACCCGCTCAACCGCTACGACCTCGACGGCAAGTGGAGCTGGAGCAAGTTCAAGAGGAAGTTCGTGGGGGGAGTTCGCTGGTACTACCGACAGGTGTTCCGCCCCCATCGCTGGGCCTACAACAAAGCGCGAGGGCTCTACAACAAGGTAAGAGGGCTGCGGGCTCACAGGCGCAAGAAGCAGAGCACTGGTAAATCCGGGAAGGGGCGCCATGAGAGAGGGGAAAAGCGTAACGGCCGCGACCAGGGAGGGGAAAAGGGAGACCGGAGGCGACGGGGAAACCCGAACAAGCGCAAGAAGTAGCCAGTCAGATAGTTATCGAGAAGGAAGTGAAGTGAGCGAAAGCGAAAGAGTCCCCCTCGGGGAAGTCCTCCCCGGCATGGGGGCACACCCCCTGCCGGAGGACTGGGAGGCCGTCTCGGCCTTCATCCTCATCAAGTGCAAGGATGAGGACGGCGACTTCACCTGGTCTTTCAGGACGACGGAGCCGATCGACCCCTACGAGCTGCTCGGCGCTCTGACAGTGCAGGTCGACCTGATCAGGAAGCGCATGCTTTCCGGCTGGGACGTTGACGACGACGAGGCAAGCGACGAGTTGAGCGACGAATGAGCATGACGCACGACGCCAGCTCGGGTCGCTAAGAACCGGGCCGCCCTTGCAAAGGAACGGAGTACCTATCTAGTGCGAGTGTTGACCTCCGGCTCCGGGCATGACCTGCCCGGAGTCGCAACGTCGCGCAGTCACTCGATTTACCTGGATACCCCGTCTTAGCGCCAGCAGGAATCTACGAGAATGGTCCGTCTTCCTTGAATTACAGCTGGGAGACGGACCATTCGCTTGTCGCAGGAAAAGCCGCATTCCAACGAGGACGGTGAATCGCCGCAAAGCAGGTTGTCCCGCTCCTTCCGGCGGTGCACCGGTTCGGAATCAGGGGCGTCGAGTGCACAGTCGCGACGCTGTATGGCCTCCGGCACGATCGAAGTCAGCCAAAGCGCCGGTGTTTGATGTGCCTGACAACCATGTAGCGGGGCCTCAGCGTCTCAGAAGCTGTTGTCTTTCCGGACTTGAGGACTGCGTTTCCGCTGGTCGGGCATAGGATCGGCGATCCCGTGGGAGTTGTGGCCTGTCGTGCTGTAGCTGTCCGGGAGGTCGTGGATGCCGTCGGTGGTTGGGCTGTTGGAACAGCGTGAGCTGGGTGCTCGCCGTCGTGTGGACGAGCTGCGGGAGGAAGCCGACCGTGTCCAGGCCGAGTTGGCCGTGGCCGAACGGGAATGGAAGGAGTGGGCCATCGCCTGCTCGCGGGTCGGCGAGGTGCTGGCCCCCGTGGACGAGAGCGGGCAGGACCCCGCCCGGGCCGAGGGGGCCGCGTCGGCCGCCGAGGAGCAGACCGGAAAGACGCCGCAGGTGCCGGAGGCAGTGAAGACGAAGTCGCAGGTTCCGATGTGGCGTGAGGGGCTGGCCTGGTCGGTGTTGTCGGTGGACTACCAGCGCATCCTTA
>NZ_JBYIQX010000068.1:0-25792 GCF_057707805.1 Streptomyces sp. bgisy159
CGGGTGCGCCGAGCCATCAGGCGCGCGTGTGTCTCGCTGTACCCCCACCAGCCGCAGCCACGTTGTTGGCATTCTGCCATCGGCCCCCCCGGGGGGCGTCCGGATAGCCAATCGCTTGTCCACCACACTGGCCCTGGTGAGTCGGAGTGCTACGTACGCTGTGTACGGCTGCCGCTTTGGTGGACTGGGTACTGAGCCTGAGCCCATGACGGCAGGTAGGTAGGTGCATCAGACTTGAGCCTCTCATCTGTACGACTCAGGGTCGTCTTCGGCGGTGACCTGCGATCGAGTGAGTGACCGCGTGCCGTGCGGTGGTACAACTGGTGCATCAGTTCAGTAGTGAAGAATCCCAGCTATTCGAGCAGCACTCCACTAAGATGATGTGCTGACAGCTTGTGCAAGCGAGTGGGGGCAAAAACATGGTTGGGTGGGAACAGCTCGCATACAAGGTCGCCACTGGTGCACTCCGTTCCGCTGCTTCTGCCGCTGTAAGGTCTGCGCTAGCGCCGAAGTCGGGCGCACTGATCGTAACTGGAGGATCCACCGGCAGGTTCAGAAATAAGTTGATCCCGGCAGTGGAAATTACGGATCGGGATATCAAGGAATTCGCGAAGCATGTTTCCTCGATCATGGAAACGCTCATGCGAAATGAATATTCAGGTTTGCCTGAATCGGAAGTCAACGCTTCATTTCAAGCGGTCATTGATTCTTTCGCCTCCGTTTCAATTGATGTTTTTGATACCGACTTCGACCCGCGTTTGCATGCTGAGCAGGTTTTGGCGGAGACTCAAGAGAAGGTCTCGAGGATCGGGCTTAGCGAGGCTGGATACAACCTTTACGCTCGCCTAGTGACAGAAGTTTCTGCTCAAGTTCTCAACTTTGTGACGACCTGGCCGTCGTTTCTAGCCAGAGCAAATGTCGAGCAACTCAAGCGTATGACCCAGGTCGCGAAAGAGCTGCGCAACGTTCGCCAATCGGTTATTGATGACGCGAACGCCGCTGAGGTTAGATTCGAGGAAAAGTACTCAGAGGTAGTTGTCGCAAAGCTCGACCAGCTAGAGCTTTTCGGTGTGACACTCTCCCAACCAGACCAGCGAGCCTATCCACTAAGTACTGCTTACATCAGTCTTTCCGTTGCAGAATCCGATAAATCTAATCCTGGGAAAAGCGAATTTGAAAAGGATCTGGTGAGCCTCGGAGTTGAGGGTGCAACTTCCTGGCATGCGGGTGTCGCTGATGTTGGAGGCGAAGTAAGCGGCGGGCTTCGTTCCGAGAGTGCTATCGCTACTTTCCAGCGCATCTTGCTTCGCGGAGACGCAGGGTCGGGGAAAAGTACGCTACTTCGCTGGTTGTCGGTGCATTCTTCGCGCCGCTCGCTTGATGGTGAGCTTCGCAATTTCAATGGCTATATTCCATTTCTGCTACCGTTGCGTCGATTTGCCGATCGCGACCTTCCAGCTGCACACGACTTTCTGAACGAAATTGGCAAGCACCTCGCTGGAGAGATGCCCAGCGGGTGGGTAAATCGCGTTCTTCGGAGTGGACGTGCATTTATTCTGATCGACGGCGTGGATGAGCTGCCCGAGAATCGGCGAGAAGAAGCCAAGGAATGGCTTGATGAGCTACTCGATACCTACCCAACAGCTCGGTATATCGTCACTTCGCGTCCTGCCGCTGCGGAAGAACGATGGCTGAGTCGGCAGAATTTTACATCAGTTGACATGCTGCCGATGAGTAGCTTGGACATCGCGAACTTTGTAAGCCACTGGCACGATGCTGCTCGTTCGTGCTTGCCGGCCGAATCGACTGATGAAGAGATTGACGAACTTGCCCGGTACGAAGGTGAGCTTGCAAAGGCAATTCGCGGGCAGCGCCAGCTTCGTAAGTTGGCATCCAACCCACTCCTATGCGCTCTTCTGTGCACGCTCAGCCGGGATCGGCGTATGCAGCTTCCGCAGGGCCGCATGGAGCTTTACTCGGCAGCCCTTGAGATGCTCCTGGTACGTCGTGATGTTGAGAGGCGTATTAACCATTCCGATGCGCCAAATCTGACACTTAATCAGAAGCAAAGAATTCTGGGCCACTTCGCATACTGGCTTCTACGCAACCAATTGACCGACACCACAGAAGATCAAGCAATTGATCAGGTGCGGTTGGCCTTGGAGTCGATGCCGTCGGTTCACTCTAGCGGTCCCGAAGTATACAAATACTTGATGGTTCGCAGCGGCCTATTGCGACGGCCTGTGGAAGGGCGGGTTGATTTCATTCACCGCACTTTCCTGGAGTACCTCGCGGCTGCGACGATTGTGTCACTCAACGATATTGGTTCACTGGTAAGGAATGCACACCTGGACCAATGGCAGGAAGTCGTCGCCATGGCAGTAGGGCATGCTCGACCAGAAGAATGCAGCAAAATTCTCAATCAGTTGATTGAACGAGGGGAGAATGAGCCGGCAAACATGGCTAGGCTGCACTTGCTTGCCGCTGCTTGTTTGGAAAATGCCGACCAACTTGATCGAGGAACCTATGATCTCGTCAGGCAACATGCCGAGAAATTGATACCCTCTTCTAAGGTTTCTGAGGCGAAGGAACTGGCAGCAGTAGGTGAGTCAGTGCTTCCCCTGTTGCCTCGCTCCGGGCGTCGGCTGCTTGCTCAGCAAGCGGCATCTACCGTTCGGACAGCGAGCTTGGTTGGTGGCGAAGGGGCCCTGGATATTTTGGGCGGTTATGGTTCCGATGGTCGTAAAGCCGTCTACGCGGAACTATCTCGCGCTTGGACTCAATTTGACGTAGATGAGTACGCCAAACGTGTCATGAGTAAATCGCCTATCGCGCGCAGGGAACTCGTGATCGATCACGAGCAATTGCTGCCTGCTCTACGCCACTTTCCCGAATTGGAAACCCTTCAATGTGGCTGCCCTATAAAGAACTATGATTGGCTCGAAAGCTGTCACTCAGTCAGGCATCTTGCGCTCTGGAATAACTCCGAACCAGCCATGGATCGCATTGCTCAACTTCCCAACCTGCGGGGCCTCGCTCTGGGAAGCTTTGATCCGGAAGAGGGGAACTTTCAGAGTCTCGGCCAGTTGCAGAACCTCGTCACCCTGACGCTGCACATCAAAGACTCTGCGCCATTTGACTTCAACAGATTCCCTGCCCTCGAGAATCTGAGGCGTCTCCAAATCGGATCTGCTGGTCCGGTGACTGGATTCGCACAGAATGATCAATTCGCGAGCCTGGAGTGGGTGACGTTTACGTTTTGTACAGAAGTCGATTTCGCTCAATTCGAAGGTGCTGACAGTCTAATGATGCTTCAGCTAATGCATGTCCAAAATTTCAAAAATGTTGGGGCTCTGAGTGGAATGACCAACCTGCGTGTGGGCGCGTTTTCTGTAAGACAGAAGAACCTCCCCATGCTTGCGGCTATTAAAGACGTGAAATCGCTTAGTGTACTAGTGCGTCGAGGGCGGGCCAATCGCGCCGTGGATCTCTCGCCTTTCACTGGGATGCGCGATGTGCAGATCCGTTTTACTGAGCCGGTTCAACTTGCTGCTCCCGCGTCATCCCTGGGAAAGGGAGTGAAGGTTGTTATGCCGTCTCAATAGGAGGACGGGGCTTTTGGGCGCCTCAACCCACCCTCATATCCCTTCTCTAGCATTACGCGGCCGCTTGCTTTGAGCGCGGCACGGGCGCCGGCCGGGCTGGAGCGGGGCGGAGACAGGAGCGCAGGCCCGGCAGGGGGCCGGGCCGCGCGCGGGGAGCGGAGCGAGCCGCCTTGAACCCGTAGAGAAGGTTGTTACTCAACGGCTGAGCGCGTTGATGATCTTGGAATGGTTCGTCAGAACGGCGGATCGTCCACGCGACCTTGGGTGGTGCTTTGATCAGCGCCCCACGGCGAACTGTG
Organism: Streptomyces sp. bgisy159; assembly: GCF_057707805.1. Classification (NCBI taxonomy): domain Bacteria; kingdom Bacillati; phylum Actinomycetota; class Actinomycetes; order Kitasatosporales; family Streptomycetaceae; genus Streptomyces; species Streptomyces sp. bgisy159. Next base: position 3,905 of record NZ_JBYIQX010000068.1, read on the forward strand.
GGGCGATAGGTCGGTGTCGCAGAACAGGAAGGGATTCCGCTGACCTTCCAATCCTGAGGAGTCCTCGCCCCATGCGTTGAGTGCATCGATAGCTCGCTCGCGGTGCTGCCACAGCTCGCTGGTTCCGAGGACCTGTCGGATTACGAACACCAATGCCGCCCTATGGTGCAGCAGCCTGTGATCGTCCAAGAGCGGTATGCAGGCTGAGAGCGCTGCTTCGCTCACGGCACGGTCGGCATCGTTGGCGTATGCGGAAGCTGCTGAGAACAACAACGGTCGGATCTCGCGTATGGCGACCGCCGGCGGATAGTCGTCGAGCGGAAACCCGTGCTGTTGGCCTATCGCATCGGCTGCGTCGGTCACTTCGTTCGCTACCGATGCGATCCAGAGCAGTAGTTCGGCTCGCACGCAGCCTGGGAAGGCTCGGTGGTCCTTGTCGACTGAGCGCAGCGTCCTCGTGTCCGGCAGGATGGCGGCCACGTAGAGCGCCGTGGGTGGTGTCGCTTCGTACAGCGTGTTCTGGTGGTGCAGGACGTTGTGAAGGTCTTCGAGCGCTCTCGTTCTCACATCCTGCTCTGGATCCAGCAGCGCCACCAGTGTCCTGGGCGCGTCTGTGGCTCGCCCGTAAGCATGCTGCAACTCTGCCCAGTCGGTACGGGTGAGTGTGCTCTGTGGGTCGGGTAGATCGGTGGCGAACGGGGACTCGTGGTCGTTTGTCATGTGATCTGCCACAGTGGGGCCGTGTACTGCTCCGGTCGGCTGTTGATGAGCAGGGTGCGGAGGGCGTCCCGCTGCGAGCCGTTGATGTTCAGGGCCTCGGTGAGGTGGCGGAACGTCGTGTGGGTGACTCCGCGGCTTCGGGCCTCCGCCTCGAACTGCTCGACGCCGGCCAGTACCGCTTGGGGGTCGAGCTTCGCCGCCTGCTGGTCCTTGAGCCAGAGGGCCTTGTTGCGCTCGTAGTCGATCTCCGAGAAGCCGCAGACTTCACGGCACAGGGCCTCCACCTCGTCCAAGGTGGTCGTCGCCAGGACCACGCGGGCCAACTCGTTGCGGCTCAGTGCCTCGTCCAGGTCGACTGCGTGGACGGCCGGCCCTTCGTCGGTGAGAGGGATAGGGAGCCCGGCGTCCCGGACTTCGCACGTGCCGCGCACTCCTCGGGCGGTTGCCGCGAGCATGCCGGTGGCCTCGGAAGGGTGCCACTCCAGGACCGGGCTGATGGGCCTCACGTCCTTCGCGGTGAAGGTGTGGACGATTGGACCGAGCAAGCCGAGCAGGTCGTCGAGGGGCAGTTCGCCGTCCAGGCCCGGACCGGCGATCAGCAGCCGGATCGGTGCGTTCGTCTGGCAGCACGCTGCCAGTGTGAGGGCGTCCGCGAGTGGGCTCTTGAGTGTCGGTTCATCGCCCCGGGCCAGCACATCGCCGCCGACGTCCAGGAGGTCGATCGACTCGGGCGCCAGGTGGGTCACCAACTCTTCGAGCTGGCGGGTCACGCCCTCGGCACCCTGCTTCGGGTCGAGCAGTGCGAACGTGTGCGGGAGTTCTGCCGCGAGTCGGGGGAGAGTGGATCCCGCCGGTGCGATGGGGCGGGCCTGCGCCGGCACCTTCCAGACGGCCGGGGTGATCGGCTCCAGGCCTGTGAAGTCGTCGGCTCCTCGCGGGCCCGGTACCGGGTCGATCAGCAAGCGGTCCCACGCGTACGTGAGGATCACCGCCGGATCGCTGTCGTTGCTGTACAGGGCGGCGTGGAGCATGGCGGCGGCGACTGCGTCGCCCCCTCCTCCTGCTGCGACGATCAACCGCGTCATGGGCCCAAGAGTACGGGTTCCGGTGTTGACCACTCACCCTATAGTGGCTAGAGGCCATAGCCACTTGCCGACCATGCGGCACGGGACGAGGAGGGCACATGCCCCAGATCGAGGAGGCTCAGCCGAAGTATCTCCAGATCGCGCACTTCATCCGCGATCAGATTCTTCGGGGTGACCTGCGACCGGGAGACGAGGTTCCCTCGGAACGGCAACTCGCGGCCGACTGGAAGGTGTCCCGGCCGACGGCCGCGCGGGCCTTGGAGGCGCTGAGTCATCAGGGGCTTGTCGAGAAGCGGCAGGGGTCCGGCACCTACGTACGCAGCCTCGAAGTGAACCGGCGGGCCCGCGAGTTGTACGGGCGTGCCCGGCAGACCGGGAAGATCTACACCTCCGGCGAGTACGCCGTCATCACCTCGGCGGGCTGGCTCGACGCCCCGGATCACGTCGCTGAGGCGCTCGGCCTGGTCAAGGACCGTCGAGCCGTGCACCGGCGACGGGTCACCAACAACCAGGACGGGCCCATCACTCTGTCCACCTCGTGGTTCGCGGCAGATGTGGGCCGGCGGGCGCCCAAGCTGACGGATCCGAGGCGGATCCAGGAAGGGACCCTCCTGTACGTCGAGAACATGACCGGTCGCCAGGGCAGTTACGCAGAAGACCGGATGTGCGCCCGTACGGCAACGAACGAGGAAGCCACCGACCTGCATCTGGAGCCCAACTCGCCGGTCCTGATCGTGCATCACGTCGTCTTCGACCTCCAGGACCGGCCGCTGGAGTTCGCCGAAGCCACCTACCCGCCGCACCGCTGGGCGTTCGAGCAGGGCTACCCGCTCTCCTGACGACTCGCCAATCGTGGCGAACCGCTTGCACAGCCCAAGTGGACAATGCCACTATCCAGTAAGTGGCTAAGGCCACTTGATCGGAAGGGGGCATGGCGTGACGAGTCAGCGGCCGGATCGGGGCACGCGCCCAGCGTGCCGAGGGTGCCGGGGGCGCGGATGGAAGCGTGTCGGTTCGCGTACGACCCTGGCACTGGCCACCGCCGCCGACCGCACGCGTGCCACATCGAAACGGCGCTGCCTCGACTGCGACGGCAGCGGCAAGGAGTGAGCGCGGATGGCCTACATGATCGACCGCTGTCCCTCTGAGGACTCACCTCGGCTCGGGGCGATGACCTTGCACCCCGTCGCGGAGTCCATCCCCCGGGCGCGGCGCTGGTTCCGGAAGTTCATCGCCCCGTACGACCCGGTCTGCTCGGTCGACGACTGCGTTCTGATGATCTCGGAGTTGGTGACCAACGCCATCGTCTTCGGGCGGTCGGAGGATCCGTGGCTTGTGCGGGTCGAGTGGTTCCGCGAGGGGGACTCGCTCCGGGTCGAGGTGCACAACCCTGGCTTCCCGGCGAACGTGCGGCGGCGCCGGCCCGATGCCAACGACGCACACGGACGCGGGCTGCTCCTGGTCGACTCCATCGCCGACTCGTGGCACTCCGGGCCCAGCCGCTTCGGCGGGACAGTGGTCTCCTTCATGGTCGATGATGCCTGGACGTCATGACGGGAATGCGCTCCGCCGGGGATGTCCCACCCGTGGCCTTTGTTGCTTCCGGCCAAGCCCCTGCAAGTCTCTGACGTGCTGCTTCCCGCTGACCGGCGGGTGCTGGACGACACCTACCGTGTGAACTGACGCAGCTCTACGCGCGCGGCTGCCGAGTAGCCAGTCGGTAGACCAGGTACGTGAGCCCCAGGATGAAGTCAGCGGCCACCCAGAGCCCGATGATGAGACCCACTCCGATCGTGGTCCCGACGTCGCTCGCGTCGTTGCACAACTCCAACTGGTCGCCAGTCAGCCCCTTGCAGTCTTCCGGTGTGCCGCTGCCGCTTGCCGCGCCTGTGATCACCCAGATGAGGAAGAGGATCTGTACCGCCAGGAAGACCCAGAAGAAGACGCGCCGCCGTTTCCTCGGTGGGGGTGCGGTTGGGGCCTGTCCTGGCGGCTGTCCGGGGGAAGAAGCGCTTTGGGCGGCATTCGGCCATGCGGTCGACTGCTGGGGCGGCGGCGGTTGGTGAGACCTGGGTCCCCATCCCGGTTGCGGCGGCGTCTTCGGGTCCCGGGCACGATGCTGCCTGTTCATGGGCTGCCCCTCTCCGTGTTGCTGCTTCCATCGTGCGCTTCAGGCGCAGTTGTCGCCTGACGACGTAGCAGCAATGGCGCTTGACAGGTCAACCAAGAGCGACGCCAGCGCCCGGACTGTGCTTCCTTCCGCGTTCCTCCGCCGGGAGTCTCGACCCGGTCCGGGGCCATCCTCAAGGACACCATGGTCCTCGCCGGGCGGTCCTCCGAGAAGGCGGCGTTGATCTACCAGCACTCCGACGACGAACGACAGGAAGAGGTCGCCGCCGGCCTCGACGCGACCGTACGCAAGGCGCGGGTCGCCGCAGCCGAGAAGGGGCCCGACAAGCCTTCTGGCACGAATCTGGCACGCGGCGAGTGATCGCAGAGCACAACAAAAAGGCCCGGGTCTCTGACCTGGGCCTTAATCATGGAGCGGGTGACGAGAATCGAACTCGCGCTCTCAGCTTGGGAAGCTGATGTTCTACCATTAAACTACACCCGCGTAAGACACCGACCGGAGTCGGGGTCCGACTGCTTGGTCACTCTACCTCATGGCAGACCCCCGGTGCTGGCACCGCGGGGTCTGAGTGCGTTTCAGGGGTGTTGCGGGGGTGGGATCGGGCTGCGGGGTGCGGGAGTTGGGGCGTACGGTGGCGGGGTTGGAGAGGGGCTCGGCGGGGTCGGAGTGCCGCCTGGAGGGCCGTCCCTTTCATCCCGTAATGTGGCGTTCGTCGTCACGGCATCCCAGCCAGTCGTGACGCGGCTCTTGGGGAAGGGACTCTAGGACTTGATGGAACGCACCCTCGTCCGCTGTGCCGATGGGCACGTGTTCAGCACCACTTCGTTCCCGATGCAGCAGGCCGAGCGGCTCGGCCCCGGGCGGCTCGTCCGATGTCCTCGGTGTGCCCGCCTGCGCAGTGCCGTGCCGGTGAGTCTGCAGAAGCGGTGACACCGGGAGAGACGGTGGAAGGGGTTATCGCCTGAGGTAACGAACGGTTACCGGGTTGGCGCGCGGAGTCGTCCGATGGGGGCGACTCCGCGCGTCTTGCGTATCCTCAGGGCGTGCTTCTCTCAGACAAGGACATCCGGGCCGAGATCGACGCCGGGCGGGTGCGGATCGATCCCTTCGACGAATCCATGGTGCAGCCCAGCAGTATCGACGTGCGCCTCGACCGGTTCTTCCGGGTGTTCGAGAATCACCGGTACCCGCACATCGACCCTTCCGTCGAGCAGGCGGATCTCACCCGGCTCGTCGAGCCCGAGGGTGATGAGCCGTTCATTCTGCATCCCGGGGAGTTCGTCCTCGCCAGCACCTACGAGGTCATCAGCCTGCCCGATGATCTCGCGTCGCGGCTGGAGGGCAAGAGTTCGCTGGGGCGGCTCGGCCTGGTCACCCATTCCACCGCGGGCTTCATCGACCCCGGATTCAGCGGCCATGTGACCCTTGAGCTGTCCAATCTCGCCACCCTGCCGATCAAGCTCTGGCCCGGCATGAAGATCGGGCAGCTGTGCATGTTCCGGCTCAGTTCGCCGGCCGAGCACCCGTACGGCAGCGAGCGGTACGGCTCCCGGTACCAGGGGCAGCGCGGACCCACCGCCTCCCGGTCCTTCCGTAATTTCCACCGCACCCGGGTCTGAGGGTCACGGCGTGAACGACATGAACGGCGCGCGGGAGAATCTGACCTACGAGCGGTTCGGGGCTGCCGTCCGTGAGCTGGCCCAGGTCATCGCCGACGACGGCTATCAGCCGGACATCGTGCTGAGCATCGCGCGCGGTGGCGTTTTCGTCGCCGGTGGACTCGCCTACGCGCTCGACTGCAAGAACATCCATCTGGTGAATGTGGAGTTCTACACGGGCGTCGGCACCACCCTTGAAATGCCCGTTATGCTCGCGCCCGTCCCCAATGTCATTGATTTCTCGGACAAGAAGGTCCTGATCACCGACGACGTCGCCGACACCGGAAAGACGCTCAAGCTGGTCCGTGACTTCTGTCTCGACACCGTCGCCGAAGTGCGCAGCGCCGTCATCTACGAGAAGTCCCAGTCGCTCGTGAAATGCGAGTACGTGTGGAAGCGCACCGACGACTGGATCAACTTCCCGTGGAGTGTCCTGCCTCCCGTGCACAGGTCGGGTGAGGCGCCCAAGGAGAACAGGGAAGCCCTCTGAAGGTTCGCTTCGCGCGTCGGCGGAGAGGAAGGGAGCGCCCATGAGCTGGGTGGCCAACGTGATGGTCGCCGTCGGCCCCGAGGGCGCCCCGAACGCCGAGGCTCTGAGTGACTGGCTGCGGGACGAAGCGCCCCGGCGGGAGCAGCCCGACGTGCTCGGTGTCGGGTGCCTGCGCCTGATCTCCGGCGAGGACTCCGACTGGGGGCGGGGGGGAAGTACCCCGAGTGCGAGGTCTGGGCCGGCGCCCTCGACCACGCCGACCTCGACGCGCTCAGGCGCCGGTTTGCCGAGACGCCCTGGCGGCAGCCGAACGCCGTGCAGCTCCTGGTCCAGGACCAGGAGGAGTCGTTCTTCCGGCTCTGGATGATCCGCGGCGGCGAGCTGCGGCAGTACGCCCCTCTGGAGCCGTCCGAGGAGGACGACGAGTTCTACGCCCACGGACGCCACGGCGCTTGAGCCGGGCCGCGAGTGCAGGGGAGCAGTGAGGGGCCCCGGGGCAGGCCGGGTCGGGTGGTCAGGTCGGGCCGGGCCCCTACCCGCCGTGCCGACGGAACGCCGACGGAACGCCGACGGAACCCCGGCCGCCAAGCCGCTGGGCGCCGCCGCCGTAATGCCGCTGGGCCCCGCCGCCGTAATGCCGCCGGACGCCGCCGGAACGCTAGAACGTGCCCAGCTTCACGATCGACACCAGGGCGATCAGCTGGATCGCCGACGCGCCGAGGGCCTTGGGCCACGGGAGGTCGTGCGAGCGGCTCACCATCATCGTCAGGAGGGTGCCGGCGGCCGCCCAGGTGACCCAGCCCACGCCCTGGACGAAGGTCGCGTCACCGCCGAGGAACATGGCGAAGAGCAGCCGCGGTGCGTCGGTGAGGGACATGATCAGCATGGAGAGGCCGACGGTGGGCTGCCATGCGCCGTTGCCGCCGAGCTGGCGGGCCAGGGTGTGCGTGACCACGCCCAGGACGAAGGAGCTCAGCACCATCGCCACGGCCGTCATCAGGACGATCGGCACCAGGCTGGAGAGCGTCGCGTCGATCGCCTCCTCGCGGGCTCCGTCGAAGCCGAAGACCGCCAGCAGGCCGTACAGGAAGGTCACGATGAGGGCCGGGCCCCACATCGTGTAGTCGCGCATCTGGAGGAACGTCTGCGCGGGGGAGAGGACGATGCCCCTCAGCAGTTCCTTCCAGCGCAGCCGGGGGCCGATCGGGGCGGCCGGGCCCGCCGCGCCGGTCTGGTACGTCTCGCCCTGGGTGTAGCCCTGCCGGCCGCCCTCGTAGCCCTGGGGGAAGCCGGGCGCGCCGGGGCCGCCGCCCCGGCCGTAGGGGGCCTGGTCGTCGATCGAGAACGCCTGGGTGTGGCCCGGGTTGTTCGCGGCGTAGCGGTCCTGCGGGGCGTGCGGGGCGTGGGCGTTGTCGCCGCCGAAGTACTCCGGCTCGTCCGCACCGGGAGCGCCGTGTCCGCTGTGTCCGCCGTGTCCGCCGGGTGCGCCGTGCGCACCCTGGCCGCCCGTGGGTCCCTGTCCGCCAGGTCCGCCAGGTCCGCCGTAACTGCCGCCGTAGCCACCGCCGTACGGCGGCTGCCCGCCGCCCCGGTACTGGGGGTACGCCGGCTGCGGGGCCTGCGGCGTCGGCGGATAGCCGTACGACGGGGCCTGGGGCGCCTGCTGCCCGTGCGGGGGGTGTTGCGGTCGCGCTTGCGGGGCGCGGTCGTCCCGGCCGCCGCGTCCGATCCTGAATCCAGCCACGTCATCGAACGTACCTGGTCGCCGGGGAGGAGGCGCGGGAGCCCGGCATACGGGGGCCCTTTGCTGCCGACCTGTGACATCCCCTAAGGGGCAACCTGAGGAGCACCTGAGGGGCGCCTGAGGAGCCCCTGGTGAGCGCCCCGGGGAATACCCGGAGCGATTTCGCCCAGCGGGAGCCGGGGAACGGCGATGCCCCCCGCCGTCGTCGGCAGGGGGCATCAACGGCCTTCGGAGGGCGGTTACTTCACCGGCTCCGGCTCCGGCTCGTTCTCCTCCTCCGCGTCGCCCGCCGGGTCGACCGGCGTCTTGACGGAGTCCAGGAGCAGTTGGGCGACGTCGACGACCTGGATGGACTCCTTGGCCTTGCCGTCGTTCTTCTTGCCGTTGACCGAGTCGGTCAGCATGACGAGGCAGAACGGGCAGGCCGTGGAGACGATGTCCGGGTTGAGGGACAGGGCCTCGTCGACGCGCTCGTTGTTGATGCGCTTGCCGATCCGCTCCTCCATCCACATCCGCGCGCCGCCGGCGCCGCAGCAGAAGCCCCGCTCCTTGTGGCGGTGCATCTCCTCGTTGCGCAGGCCCGGGACCTTGCCGATGATCTCGCGCGGGGGCGTGTAGATCTTGTTGTGGCGGCCCAGGTAGCACGGGTCGTGGTAGGTGATGATGCCCTCGACCGGGGTCACCGGGATCAGCCGGCCCTCGTCCACCAGGTGCTGGAGCAGCTGGGTGTGGTGGATGACCTCGTAGTCGCCGCCGAGCTGCGGGTACTCGTTGCCGAGGGTGTTGAGGCAGTGCGGGCAGGTGGCGACGATCTTCTTCGCCGACTTCGGCTTGGCGGACTCGGCGACGACCTTGCCCTCGTCGTCCAGCTCCTCGCCGAACGCCGTGTTCAGGGCCATCACGTTCTCCATGCCGAGCTCCTGGAACAGGGGCTCGTTGCCGAGGCGGCGGGCGGAGTCACCGGTGCACTTCTCGTCGCCGCCCATGATCGCGAACTTCACGCCCGCGATGTGGAGCAGCTCGGCGAAGGCCTTGGTGGTCTTCTTTGCCCGGTCCTCCAGCGCGCCCGCGCAGCCGACCCAGTACAGGTACTCGACCTCGGACAGGTCCTCGATGTCCTTGCCGACGACCGGGACCTCGAAGTCGACCTCCTTGGTCCACTCCAGGCGCTGCTTCTTGGCCAGGCCCCAGGGGTTGCCCTTCTTCTCCAGGTTCTTGAGCATGGTGCCCGCCTCGGACGGGAACGCGCTCTCGATCATCACCTGGTAGCGGCGCATGTCGACGATGTGGTCGATGTGCTCGATGTCGACGGGGCACTGCTCGACGCAGGCGCCGCAGGTGGTGCAGGACCACAGGACGTCCGGGTCGATGACGCCGTTCTCCTCGGCGGTGCCGATGAGGGGGCGCTCGGCCTCCGCCAGAGCCGCGGCGGGCACGCCGGCCAGCTGCTCCTCGGACGCCTTCTCCTCGCCCTCCATGGTCTTGCCGCCGCCGGCCAGCAGGTACGGGGCCTTGGCGTGGGCGTGGTCCCGCAGCGACATGATCAGCAGCTTGGGGGAGAGCGGCTTGCCCGTGTTCCAGGCGGGGCACTGCGACTGGCAGCGGCCGCACTCGGTGCAGGTGGAGAAGTCCAGCAGGCCCTTCCAGGAGAACTGCTCGACCTGCGAGACGCCGAAGACGTCGTCGTCGCCCGGGTCCTCGAAGTTGATCGGCTTGCCGCCGGAGGTCATCGGCAGCAGCGCGCCGAGCGAGGTCGCGCCGTCGGCGTTCCGCTTGAACCAGATGTTCGGGAAGCCGAGGAAGCGGTGCCAGGCCACACCCATGTCGGTCTTCAGGGCCACCGTGATCATCCAGATGAAGGACGCGGCGATCTTCAGACCGGCGAACAGGTAGGTGAGGTTCTGCAGCGTGGAGAGGTCCATGCCCTCCAGCCACGAGACGACCGGGTAGGAGATGAAGAAGGACGCCTCGTAGCCGTCGACGTGGTGCTGCGCGCCCTCCAGGGCGTGCAGCATGAAGATGCAGGTGCCGACGACGAGGATGACCGCCTCGACGAAGTAGGCCTGACCGGTGTTGGAGCCGGCGAAGCGGGACTTGCGGCCCGGCCTGCCGGGCCGGGACAGCTGCCGGATGGCGATCAGGATCAGGATGCCGACCACCGTCATGGTGCCGATGAACTCGACGAAGACGTTGTACGGCGCCCAGTCGCCGATGACGGGCAGCACCCAGTCGGCGACGAAGAGCTGGCCGATGGCGTTCACGATGGTCAGCAGCAGCGTGTAGAAGCCGATCGCCACGAACCAGTGCGCGAAACCGACGATGCCCCAGCGGTTCATCCTGGTGTGGCCGAGGAACTCCCTGGCCAGAGTCAGGGTGCGCAGGACGGGGTCGTTGGTCCGGGCGCCCGCCGGCAGGGGCTGGCCGAGCATCAAGAAGCGGAAGATCTGCAGGATGGCTCGGCCGAACAGGGCGATGCCGACTGCCATGAGGACCATCGACACGATGATCGCGGCGAGTTGCATGGGGTGGCTCCTCGGGCCTGCGAGGGAGATTACTAAGCGGTAACTTATGCAGTCCGTCCGAGACTACCCGCATCCCCCGCCGCACTGTAGTCAGCCGTGCGGTGATCTGTGTCGCTGAGGCAGACCTGAGCGCCGGGGGCGGGGGGTGGGCGGGTGTGTGGGCGCGCGGGCGGGCGGTGCTTCCCAGGATGCCGCACTGGTGGGGGTGGGGCGGGGATCGGCGGACGTCGCACCGGGTGCCCGCGCCGGGTGGCGTGGGGAGGGGCGGCTCCCGTTGCGATCCGATCGTGTTATTCATACCGAATTGGTACATTTCGCCCTAACGTGTATCCGTGCTCTACGGAATCGCCTCCGCCACCGCCGCCCTGCTCCTGGCCGCCTCCCTCGCCGCGCTGCTGCGTGTGCCCGCCCTGCGGGTGGGACTCGTCGACCGGCGGCAGCGCCAGCGGCGGGTGCCGCTGGCCGGCGGGGTCGCCGTGGCGGGCGCCACCTGCGCCGTCGCCTGGGTCGGGGACAGCGGCGGATACGCGCCGCTCGGACCCGGGGTGGGTGCCCTGCTGACGGCCGCCGCCGTGGTGGCCGGGCTGGGGCTGGTCGCCGACGCGTGGCGGCTGCGCACGCGCTTCCTGATCGTCGGTACGGCGGTCGCGGCCACCTGCGTCATGCCGTACGGGGATGTCGGCGTCCTCGGCGGCATCCTCGCGGCGGGATGGGTGACCGTCGTGGCGCTCGCCTTCCGGTCGCTCGACCACGCGGACGGGGTGGCCGGGGCCGTCGGGGTGATCACCGCGTTCGGGGCGGCCGCCTGCGCGGCGGCGGAGGTGCTCGACGGACTCGCGGTACTGCTGAGCGTGCTGGCCGCGGTGCTGACCGGCTTCCTGATGCACAACTGGCCGCCGGCGCGGGTCGGCCTCGGCGCCTGCGGGTCGCTGTTCTCGGGGTTCCTGGTCGCCGGTGCGGGCGTGCACGCGCGCGTGGGACACGATCCGGTGGCCGGGGCGGGCGTGCTGTTCGCCCTCACCGCGGTGGCCGTGGTCGACGCCGTCGTGGTCGTCGTCGCGCGCCGCGTCGCCGGGCGGCCGCTCCTGCGCGGCGGCCCGGACCATCTCGGCCACCGGTTGCGGCGGCTCGGCCTCACGCCGCCGGGTGCCACCGTCCTCCTGACCGTGGCCGCCTTCGCCGCCGTACTCGTCGCCGTGCTGGCACACGGCGGCTGGCTCGGACCTCGCAGCACTCTGTGGGTGGCGGGCGGCGCGGCCCTGCTGACGCTCGCCATGCTCCGGGTGCCCGGCCCGTCCGCCCGCCGCCGGCCCGTGCCTCGCCCCGGCGCCGGTCGGCAGCACCGAGCCGTGCCGCGGGGGGAAGCGGGGGCGGGCCGGGAATCCGGCTGGGAGCGTGGGTCCGGCTCGGGACGTGGGTCCGGGTGGGGACGTGGGTCCGGGTGGGGACGTGGTCCTGGCTTCGGGCGTGGAGGTGCTTGGGCACCACGGGGCGGTGCCTGGGCGGGGGGTGGTGCTTGGGCGCGTGGCAGTGCTTGGGGGCGTGGCGGCGGCTCGGGCCGTGGGGCGGCCGTGGGTGCCGGGAGCGTCCTGGGCCGGGAAGCCGCGCCGAGCGGTAGGGGTGCTGTCGTGGACGGTGGGGGTGCGGTGGGTGGCGCTACCGGCCCGGATCATGCGGGGGCCCAGGGTCGTGGAACCGTCTACGGACGCGGAGCCGTTCTCGGGTGTGAGGTCGGCGTCGGCCCGGGTCCTGAAGCCGTACTGGCCCCGGAGCCCCTTCTCGGCGGCGAGCCTGCCCCCGTGCAGCCTGCCCCCGTGCAGCCTGCCCCCGTGCGGCCCGCCCCGGTGCAGCCCGCCGCTGGGCAGCCCGCCCCGAGGCAGCCTGCCGCGGGGCTCGGCCCGGCCTCGGGTGGCTGCGAGCCTGTGCCTTCCCCCGCACCTGACCGGACCTATGAGGTCGCCGAGTCGCGCGAGGCCGGAGAGGGCCGCGGACCCGGTCGCCGCTGGGAGCCCGCCCAGGCGTCGTGAGTGAGGTGTGTGCCGCGCGGGGAGGTGGGGGAGGGGGCTTCGGCGGGGACGGTTCGGCTCAGAACGGGGGCGGGCCGGGGCCGACCGGGAGCGGGTTCTCGTCCGGTCCGGCCCTTCGTCCGGTCCGGCCCTTCGTCCGGTCCGGCCCTTCGTCCGGTCCGGCCCTTCGTGCGGTCCGGTCCCTCGTCCGGGCCTGGCGTTCGTCCGGGCCGGGGGGTCGTCCGGGCCTGGCGTTCGTCCGGGCCGGGGGGCGTGCGGGCCGGGGGGCGTCCGTCGGGTGGGCTCCGGACCTCGCCGCGGCACCCTCCGCCCGCCCGTGAGGGGACCCGTACTCCCGCGCCCCGTCGTGTGACCCGCGTCCCTTCCTCGGCCCACCGCGCATACAGCCCCCGGCACGGGCAACCCGCCGCCTCCGCGGCCGGCCGCCCCCTTCCCCCTCGGCCGTCCTCCCCCGCCCCGCCGTTCAGCCCCCGGTCCTCGCCGACCACCTCCACGCGTCAAGCCGTCGACACTCCCGGGCACACCACCCCCTCACCCGCCCCCTCCCGCCCGCCTCCCGTAAAACCCCAGCTCAGAACGCCCCTCTCCGCCCCTTGCGTGTAAGGAGGGGATAAGAGTTGAGCCTCGTCGGCTCAGGTCTGTTGACCGGCGGCGGCGGGTCGTGCACACTTGAGCCTGTTCCACTCAAGTCAGCTGGAGGAATCAACCATGGCACGTGCGGTCGGCATCGACCTGGGCACGACTAACTCCGTCGTCAGCGTTCTGGAGGGCGGCGAGCCCACCGTCATCACCAACGCCGAGGGTGCCAGGACCACGCCGTCCGTCGTCGCCTTCGCGAAGAACGGTGAGGTGCTCGTAGGTGAGGTGGCCAAGCGCCAGGCCGTCACCAACGTGGACCGGACCATCCGCTCCGTGAAGCGCCACATGGGCACGGACTGGAAGATCGAGCTCGACGGGAAGCCCTTCAACCCGCAGCAGATCTCCGCGTTCATCCTCCAGAAGCTGAAGCGCGACGCCGAGGCGTACCTGGGCGAGAAGGTGACCGACGCGGTCATCACCGTCCCGGCGTACTTCAACGACTCCGAGCGCCAGGCGACGAAGGAGGCCGGTGAGATCGCCGGTCTGAACGTCCTGCGCATCGTCAACGAGCCCACCGCGGCCGCGCTCGCGTACGGCCTCGACAAGGACGACCAGACGATCCTCGTCTTCGACCTCGGCGGCGGCACCTTCGACGTGTCCCTGCTGGAGATCGGCGACGGTGTCGTCGAGGTGAAGGCCACCAACGGTGACAACCACCTCGGTGGTGACGACTGGGACCAGCGCGTCGTCGACTACCTGGTCAAGCAGTTCCAGTCCGGCCACGGCGTCGACCTGTCCAAGGACAAGATGGCGCTGCAGCGGCTGCGCGAGGCCGCCGAGAAGGCGAAGATCGAGCTGTCCTCGTCCACCGAGACCTCGATCAACCTGCCGTACATCACGGCGTCCGCCGAGGGCCCGCTGCACCTGGACGAGAAGCTCACCCGCGCCCAGTTCCAGCAGCTGACCGCGGACCTGCTGGAGCGCTGCAAGACGCCGTTCCACAATGTGATCAAGGACGCCGGCATCCAGCTCGGCGAGATCGACCACGTGGTCCTCGTCGGCGGCTCCACCCGCATGCCGGCCGTCGCCGAGCTCGTCAAGGAGCTGACCGGCGGCAAGGAGGCCAACAAGGGTGTGAACCCGGACGAGGTCGTCGCCATCGGCGCCTCGCTCCAGGCCGGTGTCCTCAAGGGCGAGGTCAAGGACGTCCTGCTCCTCGACGTCACCCCGCTGTCCCTCGGTATCGAGACCAAGGGCGGCATCATGACCAAGCTGATCGAGCGCAACACGACGATCCCGACCAAGCGCTCGGAGATCTTCACCACGGCCGAGGACAACCAGCCGTCGGTGCAGATCCAGGTCTACCAGGGCGAGCGTGAGATCGCGGCCTACAACAAGAAGCTCGGTATGTTCGAGCTGACCGGTCTGCCCCCGGCGCCGCGCGGCGTCCCGCAGATCGAGGTCTCCTTCGACATCGACGCCAACGGCATCATGCACGTGACCGCGAAGGACCTGGGCACGGGCAAGGAGCAGAAGATGACCGTCACCGGCGGCTCCTCGCTGCCGAAGGACGAGGTCGACCGCATGCGCCAGGAGGCCGAGCAGTACGCGGAGGAGGACCACCGCCGCCGCGAGGCCGCCGAGGCCCGCAACCAGGGCGAGCAGCTGGTCTACCAGACCGAGAAGTTCCTCAAGGACAACGAGGACAAGGTCCCCGGCGAGGTCAAGACCGAGGTCGAGGCCGCCGTCGCCGAGCTGAAGGAAGCCCTCAAGGGCGAGGACACCGCCGCGATCCGCACCGCCACCGAGAAGGTCGGCGCCGTGTCGCAGAAGGTGGGCCAGGCGATGTACGCCGACGCCCAGACGGCCCAGGCCGCGGGCGACGGTGCCGCCGCCGGCGGCGAGGCCCCGAAGGCCGACGACGACGTCGTGGACGCCGAGATCGTGGACGACGAGCGCAAGGACGGTGCCGCGTGACGGAGGAGACCCCGGGCTTCGAGGAGAAGCCCGACGTCCCCTCCGGCGCGACCCCTGACGACGCCGAGCCGAAGGCCGCGACCCCGCCGAACGGCGAGGGAGCGGCCCCGGCCGGGGACGAAGCAGCAGACGCGGGCCTGCTGGCCCAGCTGGACCAGGCTCGCATGGCGCTCGGTGAGCGCACGGCGGATCTGCAGCGCCTCCAGGCGGAGTTCCAGAACTACCGCCGCCGGGTCGAGCGCGACCGGATCGCGGTCAAGGAGATCGCCATCGCGAACCTCCTGACCGAACTCCTGCCCGTGCTCGACGACATCGGCCGGGCGCGGGAACACGGCGAGCTGGTCGGCGGCTTCAAGTCCGTCGCCGAGTCGCTGGAGACCGTGGCCGCCAAGATGGGCCTGCAGCAGTTCGGCAAGGAGGGCGAGCCCTTCGACCCGACGATCCACGAGGCGCTGATGCACAGCTACGCGCCGGACGTCACCGAGACGACCTGCGTGGCGATCCTGCAGCCCGGGTACCGGATCGGCGAGCGCACCATCCGCCCCGCGCGGGTGGCGGTGGCCGAGCCGCAGCCCGGCGCCCAGACGGTCAAGGCGGCCGACGAGGCGGCGGACAAGAGCGAGTCGGCCGACACCGAGGAGAGCGGTGGCCCGGACGAGGGCTGACGGGAAGACCGAGGAGAACCGCGGAGAGGGGGTACGGCGAGGATGAGCACCAAGGACTTCATCGAGAAGGACTACTACAAGGTCCTCGGCGTGCCCAAGGACGCCACCGAGGCCGAGATCAAGAAGGCGTACCGCAAGCTCGCCCGCGAGTACCACCCGGACGCCAACAAGGGCAACGTCAAGGCGGAGGAGCGCTTCAAGGAGATCTCCGAGGCGAACGACGTCCTCGGCGACCCCAAGAAGCGCAAGGAGTACGACGAGGCACGCGCCCTGTTCGGCAACGGCGGCTTCCGCCCCGGGCCGGGCGGGGGCGGCGGCTCCTTCAACTTCGACCTGGGCGACCTCTTCGGAGGCGGCGCCCAGGGTGGCGCGGGCGGCGCGGGTGGCGGCGGTTTCGGCGGCGGCATCGGCGATGTCTTCGGTGGCCTGTTCAACCGGGGCGGTGCCGCGGGCACGCGGACCCAGCCCCGGCGCGGCCAGGACATCGAGTCCGAGGTCACCCTCAGCTTCACGGAGGCCATCGAGGGCGCCACGGTGCCGTTGCGGATGTCCTCACAGTCCCCCTGCAAGGCCTGTTCCGGGACCGGCGACAAGAACGGCACGCCGCGCGTGTGCCCGACCTGCGTCGGCACCGGGCAGGTCGCCCGGGGCTCGGGCGGCGGCTTCTCGCTGACCGACCCGTGCCCGGACTGCAAGGGCCGCGGGCTGATCGCGGAGAACCCCTGCCCCGACTGCAAGGGCAGCGGACGCGCCAAGTCGTCGCGCACCATGCAGGTCCGCATCCCCGCCGGGGTGACCGACGGGCAGCGGATCCGGCTGCGCGGCAAGGGCGCGCCCGGTGAGCGCGGCGGTCCGGCCGGCGACCTCTACGTCGTCGTGCACGTCGGCGCCCACCCGGTGTTCGGCCGCAAGGGCGACAACCTCACGGTGACCGTGCCGGTGACGTTCACCGAGGCCGCGCTCGGCGGGGAGATCAAGGTCCCCACGCTCGGCGGCCCGTCCCTGACCCTGAAACTGCCGCCCGGCACCCCCAACGGCCGCACCATGCGGGCCCGCGGCAAGGGCGCGGTCCGCAAGGACGGCACGCGCGGGGACCTGCTGGTCACCGTCGAGGTGAGTGTTCCCAAGGACCTGTCGGGGAAGGCTCGTGACGCGCTGGAGGCGTATCGCGAGGCGACCGCGGGCGAGGACCCGCGGGCGGAGCTGTTCGAGGCCGCGAAGGGAGCATGACGCAGATGGACGGCCGTCGACGTAACCCGTACGAGCTGACCGAGGAGACCCCGGTCTACGTCATCTCGGTGGCTGCCCAGCTCTCCGGACTGCACCCGCAGACGCTGCGCCAGTACGACCGCCTGGGCCTGGTCTCCCCCGACCGGACCCCCGGGCGGGGCCGGCGGTACTCGGCCCGCGACATCGAACTGCTCCGCCAGGTGCAGGCGCTGTCGCAGGACGAGGGCATCAACCTGGCCGGCATCAAGCGGATCATCGAACTGGAGAACCAGGTCGCCGCGCTGCAGTCCCGGGTCGCCGAGCTGGAGGCGGCGCTGGACGGCGCGGCGGCGGCCATGCAGCAGCGCGAGGCGGCGGTGCACGCGTCGTACCGCCGCGATCTGGTGCCGTACCAGGAGGTGCAGCAGACCAGCGCGCTGGTGGTGTGGCGGCCGAAGAAGGCCAAGGACTGAAGCCGCCGCCACTCGTCACGCCACTCGTCACGGGGGCCGTTACGGCGGCCGCGCGTCGGCGCACAGCAGGGCCCGGAGTCCCGTCCGACTCCGGGCCCTTCGCGTTGGTCCCCCGGGCCCTGCGCGTTGGTCCCCGGGCGGTCGTGGGGTGCTGCGGGCGGCCCGCTCGGCTGGCCGGGTTCGTTCGTACCTGTGAACGGATCGGGCGCGGGCGCCGCCGTGGCGAACGGGAGGAGGACCGGACGGGTGGAGCGCAGGAGTGGTGAACGTGTCGCGGAACTGGCCCGCCGAAGAGGGGGCCTTGAGGTGATTTGCACCGAATTGGGCTTGCTTTCCTGCGTCTTCGGCCGCTGAGCGGAGGGTGATGTTGCCATCTCGTTAAGTGATTTCGCTTGACGCCGGTATGCGCTGACGCGTTGTCTTTTCAGACACCTGGGACGTCATGTCGTACCCATGTCCACACGCACCCCTGAAGTGAGCCCCTGAATGCGTCGAATAGCCCTCACTGTGGTCGCCTCCACGATGACCCTCTCGCTCGCCGGCTGCGGGATGCTGAGCGCGGCGGAGGACGGTGCCGAGGCGAGTCCGACCAAGGGCAACGACGTCACCGTGGGCGTCCTGATGCCGGAGAAGACGAACACCCGCTACGAGGAGTTCGACTACCCCATCATCAAGGCGAAGGTGGCCTCGCTCACGGGCAACAAGGGCAAGACGGTGTACGCCAACGGCGAGGCGAACTCCGACAAGCAGATCGAGCAGATGCAGAAGATGATCTCCGACAAGGTGGACGTCATCCTGCTCGACGCCGTCGACTCCAAGGCCATCGCGGGCACCGTGAAGGAGGCCAAGGAGGCCGGTATCCCGGTCATCGCCTACGACCGGCTCGCCGAGGGCCCGATCGACGCCTACGTCTCCTTCGACAACGAACTCGTCGGGGAGGTACAGGGCCGCTCCCTGATCGAGGGCATGGGCTCTCCCGAGGTCACTGACAACATTGTCATGATCAACGGCTCGCCGACCGACCCGAACGCCGGGCAGTTCAAGCAGGGCGCGCTCTCCGAGCTCAACGGCCGGGTCACCATCGCGGCCAGCTACGACACCGACGGCTGGAAGCCGGAGCTCGCCGAGCAGGAGATGGCCGAGGCGATCGACAAGATCGGCAAGAGCAAGATCGGCGGTGTCTACTCCGCCAACGACGCCATGGCCGGCGGCATCATCAAGGCCCTCAAGGACGCCGGCGTCACCGAGCTGCCGCCGATCACCGGCCAGGACGCCGAACTCGCCGCCGTGCAGCGCATCATCGCCGGCGAGCAGTACATGAGCGTCTACAAGTCCTACCCGCAGGAGGCCGAGGCCGCCGCGGAGATGGCCGTCGCCAAGGTCCAGGGCCGCGACATCCAGTTCGACGCCCTCACCCGCGACCGGGTCGACAGCCCCACCCACAAGAAGATCCCGGCGCAGCTGGTGACGGTGGTCGCGCTGACCAAGAGCAACATCAAGGACACCGTCATCGCGGACGGCATCTACAAGGTCTCCGACATCTGCACCAGCGAGTACAAGAACGCCTGCCAGGCCCTGAAGCTGAAGTGACGCGGGCCGTCCCCGGCCGATGACACCGGCCGCCCCGGCCGTCGGCGCCGGTGTCCGGCCGAACCCCCGCACAGGGGTGGATTTCCGGCCCGGGCCCCTGGGGAGCCGTGTTGCGGAGCCGCTCCTCGCCGCGCATAGTTGCGCTGCGGAAGAGGCGTACAGCGGGGGTGGAATGGGCGATGGCCGGGCGCGGGGCGCAGGAGCATCCTCACGGTGCCGACCGGCTGTGCGAGGCCGGGGACCGGGTGTACTCCCGGGCCGTCCGACGGGGGCGGGTGCCGCGCCGTGACGCCGAGCCGGTGCCCTGTCTGCTGGAGCTGGCCCTGCTGCACCCGGACCCCGACGACATGGACTGGCTGGTGCCGACCTCCCCGCAGGAGGTCATGACCCGGCTGCTGCGCGGGGTGCACGACGAGGTGAGCGCCAGCCAACGGCGCGTGGGCGCCGCTGTGGCGGCCGTCGAGTGGTACGCCGGGCTGGGCGGCCCGGCGTCGGCCGGCGGCCCCGGAGAGGGGCAGGCGATCCGCGTCCTGGACGGCCTGACGCGCATCCAGGCGGCCATGGACGAGGCGACCCAGGCGTGCACCACCGAGGTGCTCACCGTGCAGCCCGGCGGCATCCGCCGCGAGGACGAGCTCGCGGAGGGGCTGCACCGGGCGCTGGCGCTGCGCGGGCGGGGCGTGCGGATGCGGGACCTGTACAACCACGTCGCCCGGCACGGGCAGGGGCTGCTGAACTACCTGGAGCTGATGGGCGGGACGGTCGAGGCGCGCACCATGGACGAGGTCGTCGACCGGCTGATCCTGTTCGACCGGACCGTCGCCTTCATCCCCGCCAACCCCGAGCGCACCATGGCGCTGGAGCTGCGTCACCCGGCGCTCGTCTCCTACCTGGTGACGGTGTTCGAGCGGCTGTGGCGGCTGGCGATCCCGCTGTCGGCCCCGCTGCCCGACACCGGTATCGAGGGCATCTCGCACCGGGAGCAGTCCATCGCCGCGCTGCTCGCGGAGGGCCACCAGGACGCGGTGATCGCGGAGCGGCTGGGCATCAGTGTGCGGACCTGCCGGGCGCACATCGCGCGGCTGTCGGAGACGTTGGGGGCGGCGAGCCGTGCGCAGTTGGGTGTGCGGATCGCGCAGGTGGGGCTGGACGGACCGCCCGTCGGCCCGCTGACCGTTCCCGGCCGGCGCTCCCCGACAGTCCGGTGAGACCCCCGACAGTCCGGTGAGACCCCCGGCCGTCCGGTGAGACCCCCGGCCGTAGGGTGCGAGTCCCCGGCCGTCTGATCGGGACTCACGGCCCGTCCGGTGTGGCTCACGGCCCGTCCGGTGTGACCTCCTGCCGTCCGGTGCGGGTCGCGGTCAGTTCTCCTGTTTCAGAATCCCCGACTGCGCTATGAGGTAGCCGAGTTGGGCCCGGCTGCCGCTGCCCAGCGCGTTGGCCAGCTTGGCGATGTGGGCCCGGCAGGTGCGTACGTTCATGCCCAGGCGGCGGGCTATGGCCTCGTCGACGTGACCCTCGACGAGCAGCTTGGCTATCGAGTGCTGTATCTCCGTGATGCCGTCGGGCGCCGTCTCGTACGGGGCGCCGGCGGTCAGCGGCACCGCCCGGTCCCACATGAACTCGAACACCTTGATCAGGTACCGGACCAGCCCCGGATGCCTGAGCTCCAGGGCGACCTTCTGGTCGTCGCGGATCGGGATGAAGGCGACGGCCTCGTCGCAGATGACGAGCCGCTCGACCAGCCCGTCGATGGTCCGGTGCTCCGTCTTGCCGTCGGAGAGCCGGGCCACGTAGTCCAGCCTCTCCGGGCTGTACCGGGCGGTGTGCGGATAGAGGGTCCTGATGCGGACCCCCCGCTCGATCAGGGGCCGGTCGCGGCCCAGCCCCTGTATCAGGCTCTGTTCGGGGCGGTGGCCGCTCGGCTGGACCGTGAGCATCTCGGTCTGGCACTGGGCGGTCGCCAGGTTGAGCGCCTCGTTGATGCGGGTACTGCCCTCCAGCACGGTGATCGAGCCGCCCGTCGTGGTCTGGGCGCTGATGGTCATGAATGGCTCGAAGACGTCGGACAGTTCAATGGACAACCGTCTGCGCTCGGAAATCTCGTGCTCTATGGGATTGAGCCGCTGGGCGAGAGCGACCGCCGGGGGTATGGGGCGCAGCCAGTCAGGGTCGTCCGGGTCGGGGTGCAGGAGGGCGAACTCCATCAGGCACGGAGCCGCCTGCACGTCCGTTCGCGCAATGCGTCCCGCCCGCAGGGCGTTCGCATAAAGTCGGCCACCCTCCTCGCACAGCTCGGTCACCGCATGGGGATGTGTGGCCTTAGTCCGACTCGTCACCAAATCTCCACCCCCCAGGGTCCTGAACGTGCAGGAACATGATGCATCGATTGTGTGGCCATGACGTGCCCGAATGAGCCATCGTCGTACTCGACGGGGGAAGAGGGGACCTTCAAGTGAGGACGAAGCCGACTATGCGTAACAGAATGCTTCGCTCGGTGCTTGTCGCCGCCTTCTCCGCCGTAGTGGCTGTCGGAACCGTGCATGGCCTCTCCGGCTCGAAGGGCGACAACCGGGCGGACAGTGTCTGGCCGATAGCTCCGAAGGAGCATGTGGTCGCGGACAGTGTCTGGCCGGCGAGCGTCATGGACTCGGAGCGCTGACGTGACCACTCCACCCGACGATCGCTCCTTCCGTCGTGAGATGGCCACCGCCTACCGCTCCGGCTGGCACTTCATCGACCTGGTCACCGCCATCCCCCACAGCGGTGACTCGCTGATGGTGACCGTGTTCGGCGAGCCGGTCGTGGTGACGCGGGACGAGGACGACGACGTACGGGCGTACCGGTGTCTGCGGCGGCCTCGGGGGGCGCCGCAGCCCGTGCGGTGTGCCATCCGGTACGGAATGATCTTCGTGAACCTCGACCAGCGCGACCATCAGCTCGTGGAGGCGGCCCCCCCACCCGCCCCGCGCACCATCTCAGCCACCCCCCGCAGTGCCTGACGCGATTCCCCCGTCG
>NZ_JBYIQX010000069.1:0-24981 GCF_057707805.1 Streptomyces sp. bgisy159
CAAGCGTCTTGGTGGTCTCCCGCAGGTACGGGTACTTGTGGTCGAAGATCAGCCACGCGCTGGCCTCCTCCCCCCGCTGTTCTCGGGTCCAGAACGCTGGCAGCGTCGGCAGATCCGGTAGCGCCCGCAGGATGTGGCGAGCGCAGAAGTCGGAGCCCAGCCACATGTGGGCAACGGTGTTCAGCCCGGGTGCAGCCTCCCGGCTGACCGCGGAGGCAGCAAGCCGCTCGTACGCCTTGAGATCGCTGCGCGTCTCGTAAAGAGCCTGGTCATCAGCCTGCAGGGCGTCGTCATAGTTGCTGACGGCCCACAGAATTCCGTAGGTGAGGTCATCCAGTTCGTAGGCCGTAGGGGCGGTGACTTCGGGCACGCCGCCATTCCTTGTGAGCCTTGTGCGAGCCGCGCGGCCGTCCAGGACGTAGAACGTCGAGGCGCTCCCTGTGTCGACTGCCCCGACCAGCAGACCGCGATGCGGTCGCGCCAGGAACTCCTCCGCGCGACGCTGGTCAGGCACACTCACGATCACCCTGCCCCCCTCTACACGCGCGGCATGGATCTGGAGCGAAAGCTGGGAGCCGAGCATGGAACGGCCTCCCGGGAGAAGCGCGTGCCAGTCGACACCGAACTCAGGGGCAGGTCGAGACAACCGAAGTCCGGACCAACTCTCGGTCGCACTCCGCGCGAAACCGAATGGATCTTCTGCGATCGCCGCGGACGCCGCCATGGGAAAGCCAGCCACCGCCGCTGCACCGATCCCCGCACCGGCGCGCAGGAGCGCGCGTCGATCGAGTGCCACGAGCACCACCGTTCCATCGTCTAGACGTCGAGGGACGAAGATCCCTTCGCCGTCAGACGGTGCCGTCTGAAAGACGGTACTGGCCAGGTCCAACGATGTATCGGATACATGGGGCGCGGAATCGGATACATGGCTGGACCCAGGGACGTCCTGGTTGATCTCCCGCCAAAGATCGATCAGAAGACCGCCAGCACCGAGCGCTCTATCGATCCGCTCCGCCTCGCCCAGGTCCTTCGGGGGGCGTTCGCCGTTCTCCCATCGCTGCACCTTGGAGTGGGAGACGAAGGTCTTGGCGGCAAGGTCCCTCATGGATAGGCCACGCGCCTCGCGCATCTCGCGAATTACGTAACCAAGGCGGTGCTGGGGCGACCTATCTGGCGTTAACGCGTTCGGCTGTTGCCCCATCTCGAGCCCCCTCTATGTATCCGAGTCCGTGTATCCGGCGGATGGATACACGGCAACCGTAGAAGTCACCGGACACCACGCCTACACCTGGAGTTACTGATCTCTACCCGGCACCAACTTCCGCTCCAGGAGGGCGTAGTGGCCAAGGCGTACGACGCTCGAGCCGCAGAAGCGACTGCGGCCGCTGCGTTTGTTGGCACTGGTGTGGGGTCAGGCATCGAACTCGTAATCCAACACGTACGCGGACGAGTCCATGGTCATCTCGTTGATCTCCACTGCTCGCCCATCGGCGTCGAATGCTGCACGCGCCAGCTTGATGACGGTCCTGTCGGCGGGGATGGCCAGCCTGGCTGCCTCTTCGGCGGATGGCATGCGCACACGGATCTCTTCCCTGAAATGGGCAGGGGCGCGGCCAAGGTCGGCGAGGCGCGCGTAGATGCCGCCGGGGCCAGTGTCGGCCTGTGTGATGGGCGAGCCAGCCACCAGCGACTGGGGCAAGTAGGACTCTGCGACCATGACCGGGCGTCCGTCCATGACGTATCGCCGACTGCGTACGCACACAGTCTCGCCGGGCGCCAAATCGAGAACGTTGCTGACATGTTCAGGCGGAGCGACGTCTTCCATCACCGTGATCTGGTCGACGTCCGGAGCGCGTTGGTCGTCCGCCGACCAAACCGTTTTCCCGCTTCCCCACTGGCCACGGGCCAGTCGCTGGATGCCGCGGCGGCGGATGGGGCGGAACGAGATGACGCGGGCGCCGGCTCCCTTCTTAGTCTCGATGAGGCCTTCGGTTCGCAAGATCATCAGCGCCCTGCGTGCCGTGAGGCTTGCGACTTCGTACTGCGTGGCCAGCGCGTTTTCCCCGGGCAGCCGATCGCCAGGTCCATAGTCCCCGCGCTCGATCGCTGCCTTCAGGTCAGCTGCGATCTGCTGGGCCTTAGTGGGCTGTGCGCCCGTCCCGTCTGCCATCTGTCTCCCAACCTCAGTACCGATCTTATTCCGGCTGGCTACCGAGGTACCTCGTGGGCGCCTAAACACGCCGGGAGTCCGCCGCGGAGGATACCGCATCGGTACTGAGGTTCTTGACATCGGTACCGAGGATGGTTCTTACTAGAGGAGCAACCTCGGTACCGAGGTTATCGAGCCTCGGGGAAGCTTTGCCCTCTTCAGTCAGCTTCGGGACGTTTTTCGAGCCTCACCCTCCGAGAGGAGCACGACCTATGCAAACCCCCGACGAGTTCCGAGCAGCGCACGGTGACGTCACCACCTGGTCCAGCGCTGACATCGAGAGCTACGAGCACACGCTGGAGGCCGCGAGCTCGGCCTACGCCGAGGCCATCGCCTCCGGTCGCTTCGTTCTCGGCCGCAACGTCGCCGGTGGCGAGGTGGTCGTCGAGCTCGGCACCGCCGAGGACCTGGCCCAGCACTTCAAGGCCGGCGCGCTCCAGTCGCTCATCGGCGGCACGACGCGTAGCGGCAAGACCAGCTACGCCGCGCTCCTGGAGCAGATGCAGCGCACCGCTGGCTGACTCCGCGTCCCTTCGATCAGGACCGCCCCCTGGGTGGTTGCGGTCCTGGTGGTGGGGAGCCGGTGACGGCATCCCAGTTGGCACGACCAGCAGTCGCCACCTTCGGTGGTACCCGGAGTTCGAGGAAGGCGGTTCACCGCCTTTCAGAGGCACTTCAAACTCCTCCGGGCCCGTGGCTGCTGTGTGCATGTCGCAGCGCAGATGCGCTGTCTGTCCGTTGGGACGCCGGTTCGCCGTGGTTGCGGCCTGACGGGCGGAGAGAGCACCCGCGACGCACTCCCATGCCACTCCCGTACCTAAGGAGTTCCCCCATGTCTTCCACGTCTGAGCTGCACACGACCCGCAAGCGGGTCAAGCGGACCCGCACCCGGCGCGTCAGCGACCGGCCTGCTCTCAAGGTTTCGTCCCTGCACGTCAACGACATCGACTTGATGCCCGGCACGGAGAGCCTGATCTGCCCGGACTGTGACACCTGGGTTCCCATCACTGGTGCCCAGAGCCGACACCCCAAGCTCGTTCCGCACCACACCGAGCGCACCGGCACCCCGGATGCGCGGCGCTGCGAGGGAAGTCTCCGGCGAGTTCGGCTGGACCTGACGCTGGGCGAGTGGCAGCACCGCCTCGGCGAGGCCATCACGGCCAACGCCTCCCGGCGCCGTACCCCGGTGCCGCGCAAGCCGACGACGCCGCCGGTCCCGGCGACCACGCAGGTGGTGCCGACGCCGATCAGCGCGGACATGGTTCGCCGGGCCTTCCGCGCCCACCAAGCCGCGTGCAACGCCTGCCAGGGCACGGCCACTGACCGCGACGGCAACATCCTGGCCTGCCGCGACGGGCTGCGCTTGGCCAGCACCTACCTGCGGCTGCTGCGGCAGGAGCCCGAACGCCGTGCGCTGCGGGCGTTCTTCGAGCAGGAGCGGGAGCGGTTCGACCGCAGCTACGAGAAGCGGGCCGCCCGCGGCCGGGTCGCCGACTGGGCGGCACAGCAGAAGGCCACCAACGGCTCCGAGCAGCTCGCCAAGCGATCCGGCACGGCGGTTGAAGAGCAGAACAACCAGGCCAGGCGGCGTCGGCCGGGCACGGTGTCCGACTACCGCGGCCCCGGTCTCCCGCTGAAGAAGCCGGCCGCCTGAACTCCCCCTTCGACGAACGACCACGGCCGTCGCCCTCCCGACACGGAGGGCGACGGCCGTGGCTGCTCGTACGGCAGTCGACCGAAAAAGCGAACGCCCCCGGTGGCCGCCGGGGGCGTTTCGAACGGACCTACCTGGAGGCCCTGTTGCTCACCCTCAGCATGCCACACCAGATTCCCGTGCCCGCGCCCGCGGGCGACCCGATGACCCTCGAAGCCCTGCGCAGGATCGTCGACGAGCAGATCGGCCCCCGCGCCCAGGGAACGATCTACCAGAACAGCGACGGCGCCTTCGAGGTGCTGTCGGTGATCCGCGACCCGCAGCGGGCCCGCGAGCTGCTCAAGCGGCGCTGCGCCCAGTGGGTGGTGATCGTCCGCGACGTGCTGCGCCCGGACGGCGAGCCGTTCGCGGTCGGCAGCGTATGGACGGACTCGGACCACCTGGTCGTCTGTGAGGCCGACACGGACGGAGGCGCGAAGTAATGGACTGGCGCCACAACGCGGCCTGCCGCGAAGAGGACCCCGAGCTGTTCTTCCCCATCGGCGACACCGGCCCGGCACTCCTGCAGATCGAGGAAGCCAAGGCCGTCTGCCGCCGCTGCCCCGTGATCGAGCAGTGCCTGCAGTGGGCGCTGGAGTCCGGCCAGGCCCACGGCGTGTGGGGCGGCCTGAGCGAGGCGGAGTGGCGCTCGATGAAGCGGCGTGCCGCACGCCGCCGTACCCAGCAGGCGTAGGAGGAGCCGGCATGACCGACGCCGACAAGAAGCGCCTGGAGGACGCGCTCCGCCGGGTCAACCAGCAGTCCAGGACCGACCAGCGGGCCCGAGGCGGTCGTGGCTGACGACCTGTACCAGCGGTACATGGCCGCCGACCGGGCGCTCCGCGAACACACCGACACCTGCACGGCCTGCACCCCCGAAGCCCGCTGCACAGCCGGGGAGCAGCTGTTCACCACGTTCAGCCGCCTGCAGGACGCCTACCTCAACCCAGCCCGCAACAAGGCCTGAACTACCCCGAGTTGCCTGTCGTCCCCGCCCGCCGGCGGGGACGACAGGGAGCGCCGGGGCCTCCCCCTGCCCCGCCTCCACCCGGGCCCGGCGCGACCACTCCCCCCGCGCCGGGCCCGGGCTCCTTATCTCCTGCCTTCGTCTTCCTTCACAAGGAGCACTCTTGAGCGGCGACTACACGTGCGTGGCGTTTGTTGGCGATCGCGTGCTGTGCGGTGAGGCGGCGAGTATCCGGCGTCCCGTCCCGCTGTGTGACGAGCACAAGGTCATCGTTGCGCTGTCGATCGTCCCCGAGCTTCTGAAAAGCACCCTTCGAGGGATCCGGGCGCAGCGGGAGGACGGCACGCAGCCGTTGTCGCGCGCGGAAGCGCACATGGTCGACAGTGCGCCGCTCGCCACGTGGCCCGAGACGGAGAAGCATCCGCGGCTCGTCTACTTCCTCGCCAACGGCGGCCGCGTGAAGATCGGCCACACCAACTGTCTGCCTGCACGGATCCGGGTGCTGTCTCTGCGCGAGGACGCGGCCTTGCTGCTCTTGCAGGGCGGCCCACGCCTGGAGCGGGCGCTGCACACGAAGTTCGCCAAGCTGCGCATCGCCGACAGCGAGTGGTTCGAACTCGCCCCCGAGATTGTCCGATTCGTCGGGCACAAGACGCACGGCAAACCGCCGGCCCGTCCGACTCCCCTTGCCGAGGATGCCCCGCCATCCACTCGCAGGAGTCGGCCACGGCGCCGTGAGCCGCGGGTTGAAGCTGAGATCCAGCAGGTCTTCGAACTGATCCGCACGCACGGCTACGAGCGGGTCGACCTGCGGTTCATCCAGACCGAGCTGAACCTCAAACAGACCACGGCCTGGGACCGCCTCGTCGAAGGCCGCAAGCGGTGGGACGAAGCCGCGCTGGGACTCGACCAGCACAACGACGACACCCCCTGAGCCGCGTCTTCTGAAAGGAATTGATCACCGTGACCAGCCCCAGCCCCCCGACGCCGGCCGAGCAGGCCGGGAAGGAACCGAAGAAGAGCACCGGCCCGCACTTGACCCGGCTGCACTGGACCCTTATCGGCATGGTCGTCGCCGGCGCGACGGTCATCGCCGCGATCGGCTTCTCCGGCTCGTACGCCGCTGTCCGCGAACTCGCCGTAGCCAGAGGTTTCGGGGGCTTCGCTCCGTACTTCCCGATCGGTATCGACGCGGGCATCATCGTGCTGCTCGCGCTGGACCTGCTGCTCACCTGGATCCGTATCCCGTTCCCGATGCTGCGGCAGACGGCCTGGCTGCTGACCGCCGCGACGATCGCGTTCAACGGCGCGTCCGCCTGGCCCGACCCGCTCGGCGTCGGCATGCACGCGGTGATCCCGCTTCTGTTCATCGTTGCGGTCGAGGCTGCCCGGCACGCGATCGGCCGCATCGCCGACATCACGGCGGACAAGCACATGGAGGGCGTGCGGTTCACCCGCTGGCTGCTCTCCCCGGTGCCGACCTTCCTGCTGTGGCGCCGCATGAAGCTGTGGGAACTGCGCTCCTACGAGCACGTTGTCCGCTTGGAGCAGGACCGCCTCGTCTACCAGGCGCGGCTGCGTGCCCGGTTCGGCCGGGCCTGGCGGCGCAAGGCCCCGGTCGACGCGATGACCCCGCTGCGCCTTGCACGCTACGGCGTTCCGCTCGCCCTGACCGGTCCGGCTGGTCTCAAGGCCGCGGGCATCACTACCCCGGTCGTCTTCTTCGCGGACATCGACACCCGCAGCGCGGACAACGCGAGGACAACGGACAACACGGTGTCCGCCCCGGCGGACAAGGAAACGCCCCGCTTGTCCGCTTCGTTGTCCGCGATCGCGGACAAGAGCACGGAGCGCCCGGAACTGTCCGCGTCGTCCGCCCGGACGTCCGCACCGGACGCCGATGGCACCAACGCTGTCCTCGCGGACAACAGCGGACAGCCCCGACAGGGCGCGAACCCGCAGGCCGGGCCGCACAGCACGGATGAGCTTGTCCGTCCCGGCGTCCCGCTGCGTCCGCTGCCCGCCGGGCTCGCCGCCAAGATGTCCGCCCCGGACATGAAGGCGGACAACGGCAGTGCGCACGGCGCGGACAACGAGGTCCCGGACAACCGGGGCACGGACAACGCGGGTGCGGACAACGGCACGGACGTCACCCCGCTCGCGGCGGACAACGGCACGGCGGACAACGACAGCGCGGACAAGAAGCTCCCCCGCGGGGCCATCGCGGCGGGTGTCCGCAAGCAACTCGCGGTCGGCGTCACCGACCCCAGCGTCATCACCGACCGGATCTCCGAAGCCCTGGGCCTGGCGGTCGACAAGAAGACCGTCGCCCGCGTCGTACGGCGCGAGCAGCAGAAGAACGCACAGCCCGAGCCAGAGCCGGTCACCGGCCAGTACCTCTGACACCCACCAAGAGGCCCCTGACCTGCACAAACGACCCGCTTCGACGGTTCCACCGGCCCCCGAGATGCCGTCAACACCTCGGGGACGCGGTGAAGGCGCCGAAGCGCCGGCACCAACCCTGCCACGAACCCGCCCCTGGAAGGAGGCAAAACCGCAGGTGAGTGACACCGCAACCGCCCCGTGGAACAACCCGCCGCAGCGCCAGAAGCCGCTCAGGCGCAAGCGGGCCGAGAAGCAGGCCCGGCAGGCGGAGCACTGGGGCCGGCGCCTGGAGGAAGCCCGCCAGGAGGGCCCGGACGCGGTCGCCGCGGTCACCTTCGACCGCCTCCGCAGCGTCCTCGACAAGCTCCCCCAGGAGGCTCGAGACCGCGCGTACGAGACCGTCGCGGCCGCCCTCGACAACATCCGCGAGACGCACGCACAGTGACCGCCCGGCTGTGACGCGAGCTGTTACGAGCCCTGTGACAAGCCGCTGTAACAGCGAGAACAGACCCCACCCGTGCGGCCGCGCGCACCCGTGCGCACAGGCGCGCCCGTGCGCGCGCGAGAGTACGACGCTCCGTGATCGCCCGTCAAATCCCCAACTGAGTCCCGGAAGGACGACTTTCCATGATCGACGCTGCTGTGAGCGCCGCCGCCGGCGGGGCCTGCGCCGGGTCCGCCGCTCTCCTCTTCTACGCGGAGAAGCTGCCCGGCCTGAACAAGGTCACCAACAAGCTGCACACCGACCGGGCGCAGGCGATCCTGATCGCCACCGCGTCCACGGCCATGGTCGCCACCCCGGCGGGCCGCTGGTGGAACGAGATGGTCAACTCCATCAACACCTGGGCGGAGTCCCGGGTGGGCGAGTGGACCGGCCTGATCATCACCGGCGTTCCCGCCCTGTTCGTGACCGCGGTCTTCGTCAACGACCTGGTCACGCGGAAGGTCGAGATGCGCACCCGGATCCTCGGTGCGGTCATGCCGGTCCTCGCCTCCACCATCCCCGGACCCGTCGGCGAGTTCATCCAGACATCCCTGGCCTGGGTCGTCACGACCGTCGGCCGCCTGGTCGCCGGCGCCTTCGGCTTGGCCTGAACAGGGAGGTAGCTGAGTCGTGCTCGAACTGTTGCTGCTGGTCGCCATCGCCTACGCCGGAGCACGCGGCGTGGAGAAGTTGGCCGGCGTCGAAAACCGCCGCTACGACACCGCCGAGTCCCGTAAGACCGTCGAGAAGGTCGCCGCCAGCGGCTCGAAGGACGGCTCCACCACGGTGGCGAAGAAGACGCCTGCCCCGACCGAGCCGGGCGGCACCTTCAGCTCCCGGGCCCCGCGCAGCGCCGCGGTCGGCGGCAAGGCGGCCTACCCGCTCGCGGTCATCACCGAGACCGGCTCCACCATGTGGAAGGCCGTCGGTGAGGGCTACCGCGAGCGGTGGCCGGAGATCCGCGAAGAGCACCGCCGCAAGATGCAGGCGAAGGCGGAGGAGCGTCGGCGGACGAAGGAAGAAGCCGAGGCGAAGAGAAAGGCGGAGGAGGCGATGGCCAAGGCCGGGCCTCCCCCTCCCTTCCCACCGATGCCCACCAACCCGCTGGAGGCGGGCGACCCGGACGCGAAGGACGGGACAGAGGACGCGAAAGCGCCCGAGGCGGACCCGAAAGCCGCCCCCGCACCGGTCGGCACTGACCCGGCCGACGTCACGCCACCGAAGACCGAGGCCGAACTCGAGCGTGAACGCGCCGAACGCGAGAAGGAGCGGGCCGATAAGGCCGAAGCCGAACCCGATGAGGCGAGGAAGGAAGCCGAGGCAGCCCGTGACCGTGCGGCAACAGACAAGGTGCTCGCCGCGCAGAAGGAAGCCCGCGAGGCGAAGGAACGCGAGGCCGCGGCCGAGGAACGGGCCCGCACCGCCGAAGCCAAGGCCTACGAGCCCGAATCCAGCCCGTCAGAAGCCCAGAGCCAGCCCGGCGGCGGCAACGCCCAGCCGGATCGAGACCAGAAGCCGGCCAACGACTCCCCCACCGGGCGCCGCCACCTGAGCGTGGTGTCCGACCCCGCACAGAACGGAGATCTCATGTCCTCACCTGCCTCGGTCATCCCCGAGATCCGCACTCTGGACGGGCTGATGAACGCGCTCACCCTCACAAAGGCAATGTGTGAGATGCGCGCGGAGGAAGCGATCGCGATCGCCGACGACGACAGGGCCCTGTCCGACCGCCTGGACCAGATCGAGGCGGAGCTGGCCGAGCTGGAGGTTGACGACAAGACCCGCGCAGAGATCAACGAACTGCGCGACTCAATCCACGCCCAGTCCCAGGCCGCCGCGACGTACGGGGCGGCCGCCAAGGACGCCGGGGACTTCGCCGCGGCCACCGCGGCCGCCGCCTACAAGTCCCACGGCGGCATCGCCGAGGCCGTCCAGTCCTCCCCGGTCGAGCGGGCCGCTCAGGCCGGCTACTACGACCGTTGACTGCTCCCCTTTCCTGAAAGGAGGGGACCTTGCCTTCCAGGGCTGATCGGGGATTTACGGCTCAGGCCGCCGTCTGGGCCAGCGGCCCAGGCGGTCTTACGCCCTCAGCACCGTCCGGGGCCAGACCTGCCCGGACCAGCATCACGCGGGCGGAGTTCTTATCCCGGGGGGATACGGCTCCGCACGCGGTGCAGGCATACGTTCTCATCGAGAGAGGCAGTGCGTGCTTGGTTCTCGCTCCGCACGTAGCGCAGTCCATTGTGGTGTGCGCGGGGTGTACCAGGTGAATGGCGCGGCCGTGCTTGCGGCCCATCTCGATCAGGGCGCGTTTGGTCGCCGCTATCGCCGCGTCAGCGGCCTTGCGGGCCATGGCGGTCTTCGCGAGGAACTTCGGCCGGAAGTCCTCCACCGCTACTGCGTCGTGGTCACGTATTACGGACTTCGCCCACTTGCGGGCGGTGTCCTCACGCTGGCGTGCGACCTTCTTGTGCAGCTTGGCGGCCTGTTCCTGCGCAGCTCTGTAGCCTGCGGATGGGGCCTGCCCCTTGGGGCGTCGGCGCCTGGCCATCATCCGCTGGTAGTGGGCCAGGCGCTGGGCGGTTCGCCTGCCGTGCTCGGCGTGCGGCAGGTCGTAGGCGTCGGATGTGGTGGTCGCTGTCTCTTTCACGCCCCAGTCCACGCCGAGGACGCGACCTGTGGGGGCGAGCGGCTCGACCGGGGCGCGGGCGACGAACGAGGCGTACCAGTGTCCGAGCGTGTCTTGGTATACCCGCACGCTCGACGGATCAGCCGGAAGTTCCCGCGACCACACCACCGTCACCACGATGTCCCCGGCCAGATGCAGGCGTCCGTCTCTCAAGCGGAAACCGCGCCGGGTGTAGTTCAGGCTCGGGCGCGCGTCCCGCTTCCTCTTCCAGCGCGGCATCCCGGCGCGCCGGTGCATCGGCAACCGGTCCTTGATGTCCTTCAACGCCTTCGCCCGCGACTTGGCGAAGTCGCGTATCACCTGCTGTTGCGGAACACTCGCACCCTCCGCGAGCCACGGCGTCATGCGCCGGGCCCCGGTCAGCATCTTGTCGAGCTGAGCCGGACCACAGGTCAGGTTCTCGCCTGCTGCTTTGGCTTGCTGATGGGTGGCCTTCGACTTGGCCACGCACTCATTCCAGATCCACCGGCACCGGTCCCACTCGGCTTCGAGTGCGCGCCGGGCCGTCGCTGACAGGCGCACACGGAAGGTGTACCGGGCATGCCCGGATTCTTCCGTGATCGCTGCTGTCGTCATGCTTCCGAACCTACCTGGGAGGACTGACAGTTGAGAGCTCTTGATCCTTGTGGAGGTCGGCTGCCTCACCCCGTCACGGGGTGGACGCCAGATCGTCCTGGCGGCGATCCGGCTACCCCCGCCCTGCGACGCAGGAGTCCGATTCTTCCCAGGCCTGAAGACCGGGGCATCCTCACGGATTCCCGGTGAGCGACCCCCCGGCGTGTCGAACCGTACGTGTGGGAGTACAAGGACGAGCACGGCATCCGCCGGCAAGTCAACGTCCACTACACGCGGATCGGCACGACTGTCATCTACGACCCCCGCCACCCCGACGACCCACTGCCGTGGTTCGACGCGGACTACGAGCGGGAGAGCGACCGGGCCGCTGGGAGGACAGCGACATCGTCACTCTCGGCTCCCCGGACGCCCCCCGGCTACGGGCTGATCGACCCGGACGACGACATCGACGCCCCCGAGGACTTCTCCGACGGCACCGAGGACGTTACCCAGGACCCCAGCCCCGAACAGGAAGGAACCCGCCCTATGGCGATCACGAAAATCGGCGACGTCGTCAACCACCGCGCCCTGCTCACCGCGCTGAACACCATCCGCGCCGAAGTCGAGTCGCGCCAGGAGGACGTCGACAACCTCGCCGCCTGGTCCGGAGAGATGACCGAGCGGATGAAGGGCATCGCGGAGGAACTGAAGGCGCTCAAGGTCGACAACTACACCGTCGGCAACATCAACATGCTCAGCGACCTGATCGCCGGGCAGAAGACCGCCGCCGACGCGTACAAGAACGCCACCGACACCTCCGTCAACCAGGCCGAGACCGCCGCGCGCACCGCGCACCGCAACCACGGCCGTATCCAGGACGCTGTCGATGACGCGGACGTCCCGATGGCGCAGAACACCTTCTACGACGCCGAATAGGCGCCGCCTGCACGCAGCACTCCAGGCCTTCCGGGCCCGCCAACCGGCGGGCCCGGCCCCTGTGTTGCCCAGACGCCCCCGACCTGCGCACCACCCGCGCGGTTCGGAGGCGGTGGGGAGCACTGGGCCCCGGCCCCTGTTCTCCAACGCCCCGAGCATGAAGGGAAACCGCCGTGCGCGCCCCGAAGAACCCCACCCCCCAGTACGTCGACCTCGCCGCCTTCGTCGCCGCGCAGACCAACGAGAATCTGGCCAAGGCGGCGACCGGCACGAAGCAGTCCCGCACCGCGAAGCAGTGGGCGATCGACAACCGCGGCCGTCTCACCCTCGCGTCCATGGCCGCCAGCATGGGCCCGGTCGGCGAAGTGCTGTCCGCCGTGCCCGACGGCTGGAAGACGGCCCTCACTCTCGGCTTCACCGGGGCTGCGGCCGCCGGCGCGTGGGGCTGGGTGCCCGGCCTCATCAAGTGGCGCGGCCAGTGGTGGCCCGCCCGCACCCTGCCCTCCGACACCGACCGCTACATCGGCCTGTCCATGCCGGTCACCGGCTCCACCCTGCTCACCATCATGGCGAGCGTCGGCGGGCCCGAGTGGGGAGACAACCCCTGGTGGGGCGCCTCCCTGGCCTGGTCCCTCGGCTACGGCGCCTGGACCTGGCGCCGTTGGGGCCGCCGCCCGACCGCGAAGGCCCCCGAGCTCACCCAGCAGATGCTGGACTGGATGGAATACGCCGCCGTCGCGGACGGCCCGTACCCCAAGAGCAAGCTCGTCTCCCCGATCGGCCTGCCCAAGGGCGGCTGGTCGGCGGAGGTCCTCGTCCCCCGCGGCAAGAAGTTCGAGATGCGGCTGGTGGAGACCGCCTCCGCACTCGACATCGACGACCTCGACCTGATCGCGATGGAGCCGCTCGGCCCCCGCCGCGGCCGCATCAGCGTGTTCACCGAGAACCCGCTGAAGAAGGGCACCCTCTTCGGCCCCCAGCACGTCCTGGACCCGGAGACCGGACTCGCCCCGATCGGCATCTACTACGACGGCGAAGAGGCGCACTACCGGTTCTTCCTGCCGGGCTCCGGCGCCGTGCACTCCTTCGTCACCGGCAC
Source organism: Streptomyces sp. bgisy159 (assembly GCF_057707805.1). Lineage (NCBI taxonomy): Bacteria > Bacillati > Actinomycetota > Actinomycetes > Kitasatosporales > Streptomycetaceae > Streptomyces > Streptomyces sp. bgisy159. Next base: position 13,018 of record NZ_JBYIQX010000069.1, read on the forward strand.
CACCGGCTCCGGCAAGTCCCGCCTGCTGGACGGCCTGCTCGGCATCGAACGGCGCAGCCCGCTGGTCTGCTCGATCGTCATCGACCCCCAGGCCGGCCTGTCCCTGCCGGACTGGCCCGACGGCGTGTGCGTGTTCGCCCCCGGCAACGCCTTCGGCATCGTCGTGCTGCGCGCCATCCACGCCCTGATGAAGGAGCGCGGCCAGCGCTACAACCGCATGAAGTGGGTCGACGACAAGGGCCGCACCCGCGTCGGCCGCGCCTTCTTCGTGCCGGGCGATCCCGACCCGCTGGTCTCCGTCACCCTCGACGAGGCGCACGACCTGCTCAACGACCCCGAGTACGGCGAAGAAGCCGTAAAGATCATCGGGGACCTCGCCAAGGAAGCGCGGAAGGTCGGCATCAAGTTCCGCCTCGCCAACCAGTCGCCCAACGCGAGCGAGCTGGGCGGCGAGACCCTGATCCGCGACCTGCTGCAGGGTGGCAACAACGCCGTCCTGCGCTCCGGTTCGTCCGCGACCGGCAAGCGGGCCGCGGGCACCGCCCTCGCCGGCGTCGACCCGGGCGCCATCCCGAAAGAGTTCAACGACGGCACCGGCACCGGCGGCCTCGGCTACCTCGCCGGCCCCGACAACCGGGCCGCCATGTGGCGCGCCCCATACGTCGAGGACCCCTTCGGCCTGGCCCACGAGGGCGAGACCACCGGCATCGAGCAGGCCAGCATCGACGCCCTGCCGATCATCCGGCACATCCTCGACGAGCACGCCCTGATGCTCCGCCTGCGCAACGCCGGCGAGCAGTACACCTACGACTCGGACCGCTTCACCGACACGGCTCCGTCCCCGGCGAAGAAGCCCGCCAAGAAGCCGGTGCCTGCCGTGGCCATGGAGAAGGTGCCGGATGCCGTGGAGCCCGAGGGCCCCACGATGTCCGACACCACCCGGCAGATCGTCGCCTTCCTCCACAAGCACGGCAAACCCGCAGCCCCGGCGATCATCTCCAAGTCGCTGGGCGTGCCCGGCCCCCGGGTGCGCACCGCGCTCAACCGGATGAAGGACGACCCGAACGTGCCCGTCATCAACCTCGGTCACGGCGCCTGGGTCCACACCGACCACGCCGACTACATGGCCGCCGCCTGACCCGTACGGAGGAGAAACCTCATGCCCAGCACCGACCTCAGCCCGGTCACCCTCCTGGAGGCGGCCACCGACCTGGCCCGCCGACGGGCCGCCCGTCTCGGCACCGAGCCCGCCCCGGCCAGGCCGGTCACCGTCGTTCTGGACGAGGCCGCCGCGCTCGTCGCCGACCCGGCCAGTCCCGCCCGCGACCTGCTGACCGAGCTCATGGCCAGCGGCCGCGCCGTCGGCGTCCGCGTCCAGCTCCGCTCCCGGCTCCACCGCCAGTACGCCACGCTCGCGGAGCTGAACGCCGCCGTCGAAAGCGGCGAGCGGTAGCCGCAACCTGCCCCCGTCACCGAGGCCGGTCCCTTCTCCCCCGAGGGGCCGGCCTCGGCCGTGCCCGACTCCCCTGGAGCGCCCTATGAACACCGAGCAGTACCTGGTCGACCAGGAAGTCGGCCCTCACTCCCCCGCCGTGCCCACCGCGATCTGGCAGCCCGCCCCTCAGCAGTACCCGCTCGTGCAGCAGCCGGCTGCCCCATCTCTGACGCTGTACCAGGTGCCCGTTCCCGGCGCCGTCCAGGTACAGCTCCCCGACGGCCGCATAGCCTGGGGCCGCCCCGTGGAACACCGCCTGGACCCGGTCCCCGCAGGCCCGCCGCACGATCCGATGCCGGGCTGGGCCAAGGCGATCGGGATGGTTGCCGGAAGCCTCACCGCTCTCGCCCTCGGAGGCGCGCTCGCCCTCCGCATTGCCGCGCCGGCCCTGGGAGGGCTCGTGGACGTGCTCGACATGCTCTGGAAGGTGGCCCTCGTCCTCGCCGTCATCCTCTTCGGCGCTGTGGTCGTCGTCCGTTCCCTGTTCGCCAAGGCGGCCGCCCACACCAGCGGCGACACCGGGCCCGGCACGGACAACGGGCAGACGGTCATCTTCGCCCCGCAGATCGACACCGGCGGAAACCGGCTCATCGGCCGAGGCGGCGACGTGAACATCCAATGGGGCGACCGCAACCGCAACAAGCAGTAAGCGCCTCCCGGTTCGTCCTGCCGACCTGCCTGGTCCTCGGCCTGCCCGCACCCGCGAGCCCCGAGGGCTGGCCAGGCCGACCGGCCTGCCCGCATTTCCCTTCCCCTCTTCCTCGCCAAGGAGCGATCCGTCATGGCCAAGCAGCAGTCCGGCCCCGTCTTCACCCTCCAGCCAGCCACTCCCGCCAAGCCCAGCTGGTGGCAGGCCAACCGCCACAAGGCCTTCGCCGTCGTCGCCCTGATCATCGGCTTCCTGATCGGCCAGCACAGCACCAACGCCCCGGCCGCCACCAACACGCCGCCCGCGCACACCACACCGGCCGTCAGCACCACCCCGAACACACGGTGATCCGGACCGCCCGCCCGGCCTTCGCCCCACCCGCTGCGCACGCCGGCGCGGGGCGAGGACCGGACAGGCCGCCCGGCCCCTCCCCCAACCGCACGCAAGGAGTGCTCGTTGACCACCGCCCCCGCCCACCCGACCGAGATCCGCTACTGCCTGCACGCCGCGAGAGTCGTCCGAGTCGAGGCACCCGTCGTCACCGAGATGGTCGCGGCGATGGCCCACCTGGACCAGGCGCTCGAAGCCGACCCCCACGACAGCACCGCCTACTACGCGCCCCGAGGCCAGGAGCACCTGGTCGTTGACTGGATCCGCGCCAACGCCGAACGCATCAGAGCGCAGCTGGACACCATCGTCACCCGGTATACCGAGCCCGGCAGTGGCCTGATCAGCCAGGCATCAGAACAACTCAGCACGTGGACCAACCCGTCCACCGGCCGCAGCTACGACCTGGCAGCCGACTACGTGCCCGCCGACGACGCCCGCCGCCGCCCCGGCATCGTGTGGCGCTACCGCGGCATGCACGCCGCCAGCGGCGCCCCGATCCTCCACCCGCACCAGCTGCCCGACCGCACCCCGTGCTCCGGTCCCTGCTGGCCGGTCGACGCCGTGACGACCCTCCCCACCGGAGAGGCACCCCGTGGATGATCGCACAGCGCACCTCCCCCCTTGCCCCGACTGAGCCGTCGCCGCCGGCGAGCTCCACGGCGACGGCTGCGACACCGCCCACTGCCCCGACACAGGCCGCCAACGCCTGATGTGCGACCACGACGGGGCATGCGAGAGCCGCTGGAGCGGCACCTTCGTCGGCGCCGCCGAATGCCGCGCGTGGGGCTGGTGGCTCACCGAACAGCCCGGCCTCGGCCTTGTGCCCTGCCCGTCCGGCATCGAGGGCGCCATCGAGGACTACAACCGGCTGCTCACGCACGCGCGTTGGGACGCAGACGAACAGCGCTACGTCCGCACCGACACAGCCGACCCGGCCAGCGCCTGACCTCGGCCCGCCCGTCCGGCCCCCGGCGTCCCGCCCCTGCGCGGCGACTCCGGGGACCGGCCAGGCCGACCGGCCGCACAGCAACCATCCGAGCCCGTCCCGCCGATCCGAGAGGCGACACGACATGAGCGTCACCCCTTACCCCGACACCCACGCCGACCACGAGCAGGAGCCCACCGCCCCCACGCGGGCCTTCACCTGGTGGAAGCAGTTCAGCAGCGAACACGGCTGGCTCGGGCTGCGCCTCCACGAAATCCGGATGGCCCCCACCTACGGCTGGCGGCTCATGGCCGGATGGATCAAGACCGTCATCATCATCGCCGCAGTCCTCGCCGGACTCTTCTCGCTGTACGGCGTCGGAACCACTGTTATCGACATCGCGCGTGCCCTTCCCTGGTCAACCCCCACCAGCGACGACCACACCGGGCTGCTCGCCACCATCGACCAGCCGGTCCGCTCCTACCTCGCCACCCACACCCAGACGCTGCCGATCACCGCGACCACCGCGTACAGCACGTGGCAGGCCGTCGGCGTCGTCGCCTTCCTCCTCGGCTACCTCCGCAACACCCCAGCCCGCCTCACCTGGACCGCATGGGGCGCAGCCACCGTGACCATGGTGTGGATCGCCACCCCCGAGCCGGGCCGCCAGGTCGCCGCCGGCATCGCCGTCCTGGCCTGGACGGCCCTGTCCGTCCTCGCCCTGCGCGGCATCAGCTTCACCCGGCCCGTGTTCGTCGACGTCCAAGTCGACGCACCGGCCCCCGAGGTGCACGCCGAGATCCACATTCCGCCCCAGCCCTCCCCCTACCAGCCGTACGACCCCACCCGGCAGCCGCCGCCGTCGCTGAACTGACCTGACCGCTGCCCGTCCGGCCCGCGCCCCGCGCGCGGACCGGGCGGAGAACGGCCAGCCCCCGGAAAGGACGACGCAGTTGAGCAGCACGCCAACGACCCGCCCCAGGCCGCCGCTGGCCTGCTACTGGGTCCAGGAGCCCGACGGAACCCGCTGACTGGTGCCCGGCTGCGTGGCCCGCCTGCACGACGCGGACACCGACGCCTGCACCTGCCCCACCCTCGCCCAGCGACTCGTCCATGCCCAAGACGAGCGGGACAAGGCGAAGCGCGCCCACAGCGGCCTGCGCGAGACGAACTTCGTCAAACGCGACTGGACCGGCTACATCAGCAGCCGGCGAAGCGACAGCTAAGAAGTCGGTGTCTCTCGTTCGTGAGCACCGGCATCATGGTCGTCGGTAGGTTCATGCGCGAGACGACGAGTGCGACGGGTGTCTGGAGACCGGCAGGCGGATCTGACGGAGCTGTGGCAGCAGCGTTGGCCCAGTTGCCTGCCGGTTGGGTACAAGCTCCGGGGCCCGTATCGGGATGTCTGGGTACGTTTTCACAGCCTGCCGGAATCGAAGCGGTACGCGGAGGGCGAGAGCGAATACACCGTCGTCCTGGAGCGTTACAACACCGTCCTCCACGAGCTGTTCGCTGGCGCGGACGTGTACGTCATCACTCCGCTCTGGACGACCGAAGCTGAGGTTCCGTCAGTCGAACCCGGAACGGTGTATTGGCAGAGCCTGCTGGTGGAGGACGATCCCGACCCTGAGTTCCGCACGTACTGCCACCTCTTCGCCGCACGCCGGCCCTGGCAGCGCGGCTGCATCGACGACTTGCTCCGAGATACCGCCGACGACAAGGTGGGGGAATCCTCATCACCGACACCCGCATGCAGCGCATCCACCACCCCTACGACGGTGGTGCCGACGTCTTCCTCACCACACCCGAAGAACGCGACCGGATGCGCAATCGGCACGCCGACTGGCTTTCCAGTCACCCCTCGGGTCTCTGATCGGTTCGGATCGCCGCCCCGCTCAGAATGGTCTTCACCGCAACTACCGGGTTGAGAGGCTCCACGAGCTCGTTGGTGGCGACGGCCACGAGGCGGGCGGGCGCATCACCCTCCAGCAACGCGCTCACGTATTCGAGGGCTTCCGCGGGCGCGAGCACAGGCAGCCTCTGGCGCAGTGTCCGCACAGCATGCATCCGTCCGCGCGTAGCGGCGACTCCGCGGAGCGCATCGTGTAGATCGTCCACTGCAGTGCGCACCGGCAGCCCACGTATCCGAGCCCGGTAGTCGGCCTCCCACTCCCCGGTTACCGGGCAGACGACGCCGATCTGATGCAGTCCCCCGTCGACGCGGTCGACCAGATACGGCCCATTACCAATCAGCGCGTACTTCGAGTTCCGGGTGCGTACGAACTCCTCGGACTGCCAGGAGACGATCCACACCAGCTCGTGCTCCTCGACACGGACCACAGCCATCCTCACCGCGTCCGCGCTCACAGCCCGCCACTGCTGATAGTCGCGCTCCAGCAGCTCTTCGACAGCCCGAACGGCGACTTCTCGCTCGATCACGCGTGCAGCATCCCGTACCGGCCCCTATGACGACCAGCGAAATTGCATGGCCCAGCGCCACGTACGAGGGGCCTGACGGACCTTCTTACTACTCAGGCGAGTAGATCCTGAAGTCCCCCCTCTCGCATCCGCTCTGACCGCCGGTCCTGAGTGACTTCCCGCTCTACCGCTCGGCGGTGCCGTCCGCACCGTCAATTTCGTAGATCCGCTCTTGAAGCCGTTCACCGGCCCAGTCCAGCTCGACACCCAGGTCAAACCAATGCCGATCCTTGCGGACTCCGGGCGGTGAGAGGTTCACCGCCGCCCACGAGAACACCCCCAGGAGGATGGAACGCCCGTGCTGCCTGGTGCGCACGGACAACGCAAACGATGCGGCGAGTGCCGCGCGGGTCACCAACATGACCTGTTTATCCTCAGAATGTCGGCGCCCACCCGTGAGAAACCGAGGCGTCTCAAGGATCTTGACCCACTCGACCACTGCATCTGCCACCTGGGCGCGCAAGGACTCTTCGATGCCCTTCCGAACGGCGGTCGCGGGATCATCGCCGAGCCAGCCAAGCCAGTGATCAGGGTCAGTGAGCTTGCTGAAGTCGTCCTGCGGCACCCCGTGACGGGGATTCTCCTGGTACTCACCTGTCAGTTTCCCGCTGCTGTCCACCACCCACGCGCCGCGGATTGCCTCGGGCGGTACGTAGCCGTTTGGGTCGTCGATATACGTCGGGTCGATCTCGGCGACGCTGCCACCCGGATTCTCAGCAGCCGCCGCCAGTAGTGCCGGCTCGTTCGGTATGCCCTTACGCCGGCTTCGCGAGCCAAAACGCCCCACGTTCCCACCCCCACCGTTGCCTGCCCAGTTGACCGTGATTGTGCCGCACCGGTCAGGACCGCGTGAGGGGAGTGCGCCTGGCGAATCGCTACGAATGTCGGTCCTGGTCGGGCCGTCCATGCGCCAGACGCTGAGCTTCGGCCGTGACCTCGGCATCGAGCTGGGCCAACGTCCTGCTCCCGTACTCGACGATGTCGTACTCGTCATCAAGCTCAGCAAGGCGCTCGGCCAGGGATAGCTGGTGGCCGAACCGCTGGTGGATGCGCATGGCAAGCTCTCGCGGCGTCAGCCGGCCCGCCAGCATCTGGTACGCAAGCGCCCGCACGGCAGCGTCCTGCCCGGCTCGCTGTCGCGTGCGTAGAACACAAGGTCCAGCTCGTCGAGTACGACGGGAAGCAGGTCGGGAACGTCGTACTCCGCCTCCGCACGTGTGTATCCGGCCAGAATGCGCAGTGCCGGACTGTCTAGTCCGGCAACGAGCGCCGCGCAGGCAGCCTCGACGACATCGTGAGCATGGGCCTCGCCGATACTCCAGAGAACAGCGAGGTCTTGCAGGTCATCGGTTGCGGCTTCGATCGGCGACACCTACGCATGATCCCCTGCACCAGATGGTCCCGTCGACCGCCTTTCGACTCAGGCGCCGACCGCGCTGACGGACGATCTACCACTCAGGCAGTCGCCCGTGACCAGCAGGAGCGCCACGAGAACCGGTCGCACCAGAACAAGTGCTCTGCGCCAGTAAAGACCTCCCTCGGCATCTGCCTGGAGTGCCACGAGGGCACCCCCGCCCACCCCAGCTCGTACGTGAACCCGCCCGCCGGCCCGAAGACCGCATGACCGGCTCCCGCTGAACGACCACACCCATTTCCGACCGCCGCTTGGAGGACCACATGAGGCGTTTATGGATGAGGCGCGCTGACCGCGCCCGCTGGCGGGACGCCCGCACCCTGGGCGACCTCGGGCAGGCCACCGCCGACTGGTGGGAGGGCACCGTACGCAGCCTCCCCGGCCACCGTGCGAGCCACCGCCCGCACCCCACCCTCGCCGACCACACTCCCGTCCTCGCGACCGCCAACCGCGCCGGATTCGTCATCGTCGCCGCGCAGGCCGGATTCGCCGACGGGCAACTGCAGCAGCGGGCCGCGGTGCAGGGCTTCGCCCCGACCCTGAACTCATCCGCCGCCTGGTCGACACCGCCGAAAAGGCCGAGCTGGAGATGGCGCTGAGCGACTGGCACGACGCCTTCTACGACGGGCCCGGCGACGGCATCACCGTCACCACCGGAGACGGCCGCGACGTCGTCTTCGGTCAGGCGCTCGGCCTGGACGACATCAAGGCGATGTGGCCCAAACTCCCGCACGCCGTGGACGCGGCCGCGCCCCCTCCAGATCACCCTCGCCGACCGGGAGGTCGGCCCCGGCAGCCTGCTGTGGGACACGCTCGCCGCCGCCACCGGACCGGCCGCTCCCCCACCTGCCCCGAAGATCATCTGCCGGGAGTGCGGCTGCACCGCGATCGACTGGCAGGTCTGCAACGACGGCTGTTCCGGCGTCCTGGACCAGACCGACGGGCGCTGCCAGGTCTGCATCGACCCCAGCGTGATCATCGACTGGTCGAAGGAGCCGGAAGAGAAGGAGTGCGCTCTGTGCGGCGCCCCCTTCTTCCACGCCGGGTCGTACTGCTCCCTGGGCTGTGAGGCCGCCGACGGCTACAGCGACGAGGACGCGAACGAAGTCGAACAGCCGTCCCCCGCCCCCGTCCGCCAGTCCGGCAGCGCATCCGACGACCCGTGGACCACCAGCCCGTTCTGAGCCCGGAGGCCTCCCCCATGGACATCCGCATCACCTCCTTCGGGCACCTCCACGGTCCCCGGCCTGACGACGTGCACATCGTCCTGGACCTGCGCCAGCACTTCCGCGACCCGCACTGGGACACCAGCCTGCGCCCCCTGACCGCCCGCGACCGCAAGGTCATCCGGGCCGTGAAGCGCACCCCGGGCATCGAACAGCTGCTCGCGGCCACCGTCGCGCAGGCCCAGGCCTACGCCCGCGGCCCCGGCGCCGACCAGCAACCGCTGCACATCGCCGTCGGCTGCGCCGGCGGCAGGCACCGCGCCGGGGTAACGGCCTACCTGCTGGCCCGGCGCCTGCGCCGCCGCGGCCACGAAGTCGACCTCCACCACCGCGACATGCACCGGCCCGTCGTCGACCGCGCCGCACCCTGACGGCTCCCCGTGCCGCCCCAACCCGCTCCCGGGGCTGGGGCGTTGCGGAGGACCGGACAGTCCGGCCCCGCACCGAAGACACCCTCGGAGGCCATCTTGCGCAAGCCGTCGCTCCACTACATGGTGACGATGCCCGACGGCACCGTCCCGCCCACCGCCGGCTTCACCACCTCATACGAGACCGTCAACCTAACCGAGCACGTCGGCCAGGTCGTCGACCACCCCACCCCCTGCAAGCACAAGTGGTACGACGAGAGCTCGTTCTCCTACTTCCGCACCTACACCCATCGCGGTGTCGGCGAGGTCCTGGAACGCAGCAGCGAGTGGGCTGTCCAGTGGCCGGTCCGGCTGTGGATCGTCGAACCGCTTGGGGAGAGGGGCAACTGGGGCGGGCGGCACTACCCGTACTGGGTGCTCACGCACCGGCTGCGCGTCGTGGAGGAGACCGACATCTCGCGCGCCTTCGGCCCGCGCGGAGACAAGGTCCTCAGCCTCATCCAGCAGCAGCTCCCCGAGCTGGTCGGCCAGTGGGCCATCGAGTGGGCGGCTGACCCGGAGGGCACCCGCGCCCGCTACGACGCCTGGATCACCGGACGCGTGCAGCCGAAGCACGCCCAGTGGTGGGTCGACGCGAAGGCGCGTTCGGCACGCCGGGAGGCCGCCATCAGCCAGGCCCGCGAGCTCGCGTGCACCACGGCCGAGCAGGCCGCAGCCGCCGTCCTCGACGGCCAGGACGCCGTCTCCCACATCCGCCGCCGCGCCTGGTACCTCGCCGCAGCCGAGATGTTCCACGACCTGCTGGGCCGCTACGACTTCCAGCGGGAGGTCCTGGCGATCCTGCGCGGCTCCGGCCTGGACACGAACACCCCCGCTCTCGCCGGCGTCTGACCTCACCGGCCTGACGGCCCCGGCACCGCAGCGTGGTCGGCCCGACCACAGCCCCAACCACGGGCGACCAGGCGACGTGTTGCCGGATCGTGACCCGTGGTCGGGGCTGATGGACGCCGGCGTGGTCGGGGGCACCAGGTGTGCTGCCCCGAAGGACCCCACACGCGAGGCCTCCACACCCCCACCCCGTGACCGGTACGGCGCATCCCCGTAGACCGCCCAAGCCACTGCCTCTCCCCCGTGCCGCCCCAACCCTGCCTGCGGGCTGGGGCGGTGCGGAGGACCGGGTAATTCGCCCGATCCCCGAAACGCACTAAGGAGACCCTGTGACCGACATTCTCGATTCGCCCGTCGCCTCCGCGCTCGACGACGACTCCCCGCTGGCCCGTCTGTTCGCGATGGTCGACGACGAGTACACCGAGGACGAGCAGCGCGACGACGCCGAGATCGCCGCCGCCCACCACGTCTACAACGCCTACGGCGCCACCAGCGGCCAGGCCCTGGACGGTGAGAACTGGGACGGCAAGATCGCCCTGCGCGACAACCGGCTGGAGGCGAGCGCGGTCGCCTGGCTGGAGGGCGGCCTGTGGCTGCACCACACCCTCGCCATCAGCGAGGCCGACGGCGCCCGCGACGTCCTCACGCTGATCGCGCCCTGCGCGTGCGGCCGCGGCTACGTGGACTTCCAGATGGACGGCGAGGAGGACCTGCTGCAGATCCTTACCGACCTGCGCCGCACCGGCGGCCGGGTCGCGCACCAGCACGACGAGGACTGCGCCAGCGTGCCCGATCCGCACGCCCCCACCACGAAGTAACTGCCCGGGGGCGGCCGCCGCATCCGGCCAAGAACGCCCGCGGCCGTCCCCTGGCAACTCCCGCAGCCCCAAACCGAGACGAGGAGCACCTCCAGCATGACCGAAAACAGCACCCGAGCCACCCGTTTCGCCGCCACCTACGCCCTGCTGCGTATGGCCGCGGACCTGGGTGACCACTGGATCCAGTCCGACCATCAGGCCGTCACCAAGGGCCAGCACGACGAGAACGAGGACCAGTCCAGCCGGGCCGGGCGCATCGCCTGTACCGCGCATGTGGCCACCTACACCGCCACGCAGGCCGCCGTCCTGTACGCCGGATCCCGCGTGCTCGGCCTGCGCCTGAAGCCCGGCCGGGTCGCCGCGGCGCTCGCCCTGTCGGCCGGCACCCACTGGTGGGCCGACCGGCGCATCCACCTCAAGGCCCTCGCGGACGCCACCGGCAAGGCGCGCTTCTATGCCCTGGGCGGCCCGCTGGGCGGCGCCTACGCCCTCGACCAGGCCTTCCACCACGCCGTGGAGACCGCCGCCGCTCTCATCGCGGCCTCCAAATGAGCCTCTCCGCAGCCCTCCGTCCCGCAGGGAGCCCCACCGTGACATCGTTCCTCGACACCGACTTCCCCGACCCGGCCGTCATCGTCCTCATCGGCCCGGCCGGCTCGGGCAAGTCCACCCTGGCCAGCACCTGGGAGCCCACCCAGGTGCTCAGCCTCGACCACTACAGGGCCCTGGTCTCGGACTCCCCCGGCGACCAGTCCGCCACCGGCGACGCCGTCTTCGCCCTCCTCCGCGTCCTCGAGGCACGCCTGCGCCGCGGGCTGACCTCCGTCATCGACGCCACCTCCACCAACCCAGAAGACCGCGCCACGCTCCTGGCCACGGCCCGCCGCTACGGCGTCCCCACCGTCGCCCTGATCGTGCCCACCCCGCTGAACGTGTGCCTGGCCCGCAACGCCACCCGCACCGGCGACCGCCACGTGCCCGAGGACATCCTCCGCGCCCAGCACCAGGCCATGGTCGCCACCGCCTCCCCCGCCCGCCTACGCCAAGAGGGCTTCGACTACGCCGAGTTCGCCCCCGGCATCCAGCGTCTCGGCCGGCTCGGCGTGCTGCTGCAGCGGGTCAGCGACACCCGGCGCCGCGAGCTGGGCCTGGACGGAGGCGACGGCCTCGGCAACGACGAACTTCTCCTGCGCCGCTTCTTCGGCCCCGAGATCGCCCGCCTGGCCACCTGGAAGGACGGCTCCGACCTCGTCACCGGTGAAGACCGCGTCGTCGTCCTCGACGTTGCCGGCGACCACCTCACCCTGGCCTTT